>CALVNE010000009.1 GCA_944349515.1 uncultured Clostridia bacterium
AAGGGGAGTGTTTATGAAAAGAGAATTGAAATGTTTAAGATGTGGTTGCCCGATGAGTGTTGGTAAGCATTTAAAGGCTAAATATACTTGTCCAGCGTGTCAAAAGGAATATCTTATTCATGGTGATGGAAGATTATCTATTGAAGGACAAATATAGGAGGGGGATATGGTAAAAAATTTTGAGTTAACGCAAAAAGATGATAATTCATTTGAGAATAAGTTGACAATCTATGTCTATCAAGGTGAGACTATAAACTTAACATTCTCTGATTTAGATTTTTCGTATTCAAAGGCAAATGTGAGAGTTAATAATATCTTCGTGGGTGTGACAACAAACAGTCAACTAGGCATACACTCTTCAAAGTTAAAGATTGGGCTTAATGACTTAAAGGTTGATTTTTTAAATGTCTCAAACGAGATTGTTAAAACATTAAGCTATCAATTTGTTGTTAGTCCAGCAAGTTTGTCAAAAAGTATAGATGAAGAATTCGCCTCTTTGTTTACAGAGATAGAATTACTCAAAAATCGAGTTTCGCAGTTAGAGAGTTGGCGACAAGAGATTGATAACGAAAGGAGTGGTTACTGATGAAGAGTTTTATCAATAAGTGCATTAAAGGTTATGACATTATTTTGAATGTTATTTTTGTTATATTGCTACTTTGGACAGCGTTTGTTATCTGCTACTACACACTTCCAGAGAAAACAAGTGAGATTATAGCAAAGGCGCTTAGTTATAGCGACAATCCGGAACTAGCAACAACCTTTATGGACTATCTAAATGGATTCACAATTGGCGCAGGCTTTCCATTATGGTTCAGTCAAAAGGCAATGGTAAGTAGATACATTAACAAC
Source organism: uncultured Clostridia bacterium (assembly GCA_944349515.1). Lineage (GTDB taxonomy): Bacteria > Bacillota > Clostridia > Christensenellales > UBA1242 > Caccovivens. The sequence continues at coordinate 853 of CALVNE010000009.1, forward strand.
AGCGAGAACAAATATTCGCAAAAGTCAACGCAAGAGATACTTGCTGAGAACTTAGAACTTGCAGAAATTCAAATCGAATTCCAAAAAGCAGAGGCACTTAGGTTTAAAGATAGCCCTACAATGCCAGCAAAGGCGAGATTGCAATACAAAACATTTTTATCGAAGTTAGAAGATAGAGCCAAAGTTGTTGCAAGTCTAAAAGAAAAGGCAGAACAGCCGACAAAGAAAAGGGTTAAGAAAGTTAAAGTAAAAGTCGAGCAAATCAAAGACAAATTAGATAGTTTAGTGTAGGGGGAGTATGAAAAGAGATAAACAAATAAGGCTTATTTCTCTGGCACTTGCGCTAACGATTGCTGTTGTTTGCACAGTTATGATTTTGGGTATTCAAATTAACTTTAATCAAGATGATGAAGGTTTGAAGATAACGGCGCCTGTTGTGACTGTTGGACTTGTGGCAATACTATTCATCTACAAGTTTTTTCACAAGCAGAGCAAAACAAGTATGGTGCTAAAACACTTGGATTCAAAGGGCGAGAAATACAGTCCATACTTGACAATTGCCTTCACATATTTTGACTACATGCTTTGGTGTGGAATTTTAAGTTGTCTATGTGGCATCGTGAGTGGGATATTGGAGAGTGTATATCAAAAAGTGGTGTTTGAGACAATCTTAAACTGGTCATATGGAATGAGCCGTATGGCCATAGTTTTTGCTGTGTATGTGTTGTGCCTCATAATTTACACCATAGGTAATATGTTTGCCTATAAATATCAAAAAGTCGAAGAAGAAAGTGGAGCGGAGAATGAAAGGACTTAAAGGATATATAAAACTTCTATCCGGAATTTTAGTCTTTGTTTCCTTTTTGCTTTTGAATTTAATTACAGTTAATTTTGCACCACAAGACTTTTTAAGCGTGTTCTTAAACAGTGGACTTATGATGGTCTGCTGGGTAATGATTAGAGATGCATTCGCCGAACAAGGTCTTATTTCCGGGCAGAAGGACAGCGAAGTAAAAGCGACTAAGAAAGAGCATTTAATAACATCAAATGAGATTTCAACCTATAAAGAAGATTTCAACATTTGGTGTGAGAGGAAAAATGCGGACAGGCTTAAACAAAAGCGAATCGCCATTCTTAGTGGTAGTTCGCTTGTCTATGAAAAATATTTTGATGAAGAAGGCAACTTTTTAAATGTTGATATTTCAGAGCCGGAGACAACCGATAATAAAAAAGTAAATAAGATAAATCGAAAGAGATATAAGAAAGACTGTAGGCTATTGAACAAAGCACGATTTGCCTTTGTTGCGCCATACGAAGCGGAAGAAATTTGCGCAAAGGAAGATATAACTTCCAAAAAGAAATTGTTTGGTGTTTCCATAAAGCATTGGAAAAACATAAAACTTGTTTCAAGCGTTGTGATGTCTTTATTGATATCTTTAATGCTATCTTTTGTGAGCGCAGATGGGCGAACGATAAGTCAAGCCGAGATTATGATACTTGTGTTTGAACTCTTTATCATGGCAGCGTCTGCCTTTTCTTTTTACTTTTCAGCACTTAACTTTATATGTAGTGATTGGCGTGAAGGCTTAATTAAGAAAACAAGAATAATGGAAGAATTTTACCGAAATGTGGTTGGAACGATAACTTATGAAAATGATATTGAAAAAGAAGATGGCACGATTGTTGTTGGCAAGAAGGTGTTTAAAAAGCGAGACGACTACATACCGCTTTCTAGGAACAAAGAAAGTCACAAAGTGGACAAGGCTATGGAAGTGGTTAAGAAAGAATGTTCTCAACAAACAAATGATACTGTGGGTGTTAATAGCGGAGTTAATATTTTGGTCGCCTGTGATTATAACGGCAATTTTAGCACTGATTATCAACCCATGGTTTTGGACAGTGACAACGGCGATATTAGTATTCTGGGCGGGACCATTCACTCCAGCAGTGCCACTTCAGATAGCACTAGCACTGGCGCTCAAGAAGATATACGAGAGCATAAAGAAGAGGAGGCGAAAGCAGAATGAACAGCGAGAATTTAAAGACGCCAAGCACGGAAGAAGCACGAGAAAGGGGGAAGAAAGGCGGAATTGCCAGTGGGAAAGCGAGAGCAGAGAAGAAGAGACTAAAGGAAGCGGTTGAAAGCATTCTTGCAATGAAATATGATAGTGAGACGGGCAAGAAGTTAACAGGATATGAAATGGTGGCAACAGCACTATTTGGAAGAGCAAAAGAAGGTGATGTATCCGCTTTTAACTCTATTCGAGACCTTATTGGCGAAAAGCCTACCGACAAAATCAATGCAACAATAAACAATACCGAAAATCAAGAGTTATTAAAGAGATATTTGGAGGAGATAAAGCATGGCAAGAGTTACAGACAAGAGGCGGAAGATTGAGCGAAAATATAGCAAACTCATTGATAAACTTATCGAAGAATATAAAGACAAGACAATGGGTGAGTTGTGGGCAAAATTTGAAGAATTAAAAATCCAAATGAAAAACGATTTTGATAAGGCAGGGATAATACTTGAAGATAACTGATATTATCTGGACTGACAAGATGCGAGCAGTTATGAATGACGATGCTCAGATTTTAATTCTTACTGGCGCGACAGGTTGCTCAAAAACATTAGTTGCTGGGCAAAAGTTTGTTGACTGGATATTAAACGCTCCCGCAGATGAGACACAGTTTTATCTTATCTTCAAGGATATGGGAACAGGTGCAAGAAATATTATTGATAACAAAGATAGTTTTTATAATTTATTCGATTTTAGTCGAGAGGAAGCGGTCATGTCTCCCAAAGGTGGATTGCAATTCACTTTTCACGGATTATATGGTGATAAAAATGTTTATATTGTTGGTGCTGATAATAAAAATGCTTGGAGTAAAATTTTGGGGTCTAATCCAGATGGCTTATGGCTTGAAGAATTATCAGTTCTTCATATAGACTGCATCAGAGAGGCGTTTGGGCGTGCATTTTCGAGAAAGTGTAAACTTATTGCCACTACTAATGGTGGCTTACCAACACAGGAGTTTTACACTGAATTTGTTAATCATGCAAAAGTGATGTTTAAAGATACTGTTCCATCAATAGAACTTGCAGACATGGTTGAAGATAAGCCATATATGCACTACTATCATTTTAACCTAGAAGATGATGCACCGCATTTAACAGATACAGAAAGAGAACGATTGAAAGAGTTATATCCTAAAAACTCTTTTTATTATTACTCTAAAATACTTGGTTGTCGTGGTTTTGTTGAAGGCGCGGCATATGCAAGCCTCATGGACAAATATATCCATTTAAGGTCATTTGATGACATCATACTTGATAATCTGCAAGAGATAGTATTAAGTGTCGATGTAGGCTCAAATAGGCATATAGATGACACAAGCAAAGCATCTACGGTGGCGACATTGACAGGGTTTTCGAAAGGATATCAAAGAGTGATTGTGCTTGATTGTTGGTTAATACCTGCCATTTCACATGATGCCATAATTGAAGAGTGCGAGAAGAAGATGGAATGGTGGTGGGTTAATTTCATGTATAAATTCACAAAGGTCATTATAGATAGCGCGGAAAGTATTTTAATCAACACCTGGACTGAGAAAAATAAGTTTCCAACAATCACTATTAAGGGAGCAATTAAGCATACAGCAACTGGGATGAATTTGGTTTCGCGATGTGAATTAAAACAGCAACTATTAGTCCAAGAAAGGTTGCTTTGGAGCGATAGAGCGTTAAACTCATACAACGCACACACTAGGATTTTGCTAGATGAAGATGGAAAAGAGCTTGACCTAGGTGTGCAAGATAATGATATATCGGACAGCCTAACATATGGACTAACAGAAAATTGGAATTATCTTGTTAGACAAGAAAGGAGAAATGTAAGGTGGCAAGCGTAAAGATAATCAAGGGGAAAATACGAAACATTGTAGATGAGACGCTATTTGAAAAGGTGTATAAACCGAATGGCTGGTGTCTAGATGAAGAGCAGGAAGAAATACCAAATGAAATTCCAGAATCAATTCAAACGATTACACAATTAAAAAATTATCAAAAAATGACAAATAAATCACAAAAACACTTTAATGACAAGTTGTTTTATAGCGATATTAAGGAGTAGAGATGTCGAGATATAGTTTTAGACTTAAAAATAGAGAGATATTAGACAATATCCGTTCGCCATATATTTATGAATTTAACTTGGCTAGGAATTTAGCATTGCTTAGCAACGACCCCGCAGTCATTAGATATTTTTATCAAATTGATGCGCCTAAGTTTATGAAAGACCAGTGGTTACAAATGGAAATTACCGATAAATTTTTAGCGCAATATCGACCAGGACAAGCATTTGCGTATTTTGGTATTTGCCCTATGATAGTGCAGGCTAAGGTAAATCTTCTTGCCTCAACTGGCTTTGAATGCCAAAGTGATGATAAAGAGATAGATGAGGTATTAAACAAAGTCAAAGATGATGCAAAACTTGAACAAAAATTCTCTGAGGGTGTTTATTGGGAGAGCGGTATAGGTGATTTTGCATATAGACTCTCATATAATCCGAAAGTAAGTAAAGAACCTATAATAACATTAATTGAACCTCAACATTTAGAAGTAAATTATTCTGGTGGGAAGGTTAAATCATATGTGATTAAAGAAGTGGCAAGTGATGACTCTCAATACGAACTGCATGAGATTTGGTATAGGAACACAGATAATAAAATCGTGGTGGAATATAAGTTTTATTACGATGGCAAATATGTTGCTCCAAATGATTTATCTTTGATAAAAGAGTGTGCACTTCATTTTGATAGTTCATTAGATTTAACTCCAAAGGTTTTGCCATTTGATGATTTTATGGTCATTTTCAAGAAAAATGCAAACGCAAATCAGTTATATCATGGCGAGCGTGGAGTGCCAGATATACAAGGACTAGATACGATTGAAGATGCGCTCACTGAGACTGCCAGCGACCTCATAGATGCTATTCGTAAGGGTGGTGTTAGAGAATATGTAAGTGACGACCTTATTCCGCAAGATGAAAAAGGAAACGATTTAAGGTTAGACCATTTCAATAAAACGGTTATAGTGACTAAAAGCAGTGCCAACCCTGCAAATCCACAAACTCTTTGGAATGTGGTGCATGGGCAAATCAATTGGCAAGCATACACTGAAACCATGCAAACGCTTATTTCAACTGCGATAAATAAGGCTGGGCTTTCTCCAACAACGCTAGGCTTAACAGGACTTGAAAGCATAAATAGTTCAGCGGAAAGTCAAGAGGCGAGAGAAAGAACAAGCCTTAGAAGAAGAGAACTTGATTTGAAAGAATGGGCGCTAACTTTAAAGGAACTACTTAATAAATATTTACAAATGCGAGATTACATAGCGGGTAGAAGTATACTAGATTATTCAGACTTAATCAAAATTCACTTTAATGACTATGTAACTCCAACAGTTGAGAATATTACTGATGTTCTTGCAAGACAAGTGCAAGCGGGCATTAAGAGTCAAAAGCATGCTATTAAAGACTTGAACGATGGCTACGAGGATGAAGATGCCGAAAACGAATTAGTTGATATCATGACAGAACAGGGACAGCCAGTTCTAGACGGCGACCAAACTGCTTTAGATATGGAGAATAACACTCCTAAAAATGTTAAATTAGAGAATAGCGACTCGTTACAAAAGGCTAATTCCGAGAATAGCGACTCGAAATAAAGGCTAAATAACTTAAAAAGGAAGGTAAAAAATGGTTAATGAATTTAAGAGAGAACTTTCGAGAATTTCGGGAGTTGATTTTTTCAATCCGAAGTATAGAGATGTTTTCAAGCGATATTTTCAAGATGACGACAAAGAAGATGAGTTAAGTGCTGAGGAAGAGAGACTTAATGAGGTTATCGGCGAGGACAACAATACAAAGTCCGAGACTGAAAATGAGCAAACTGACAATAGCGCTGAGACTGAAATAGAAGAGAAGGTTGAAGATGAGCAAACTGAGGACACCGATAGCAATACTGATGAGGAACAAAAAGAAAATTCCGAACCAGTCGAGGAAGAAAAAACTAACACCGAAAATGTAGAAAATTCAGAACCTGTGGTTGAATCAACTCTTGCTGAGCCAAGCCAAGACCTAATTGATGCAAAAGTAGAATTAGAACTTGTTAAGGCAGGTGTGCGTGAGGATAGACTTGAACCAGCAAAAAGACTTGTTGAACCAGAAGTTCATAGTCTTGAGGATTTGGATAAAGTCAAAGAACTCATCAAGCAATTCCCTGAATGGCTAAAAGACAGTGCAGTAAACACAAAACCTTTTGGTATGCCTGTGGGCGAAGGAAACAGCGATTTAACCGAGGAAGAGAAAAGACTTAAAGCAATGGGCATTGACCCAAGAAATTAAAACTTAGAGCAGGATTTTAAGAACGGGCGACCGTTCTTTTTTATTGCTTAAATTTTTTAAAAAGGAGATATAAAAATGGCTTATACAGAAACATTACCAAGTTCATTTAGATTTAACACCAACGAAACAGTTGATGTTATTTTTAGCAAACTTTTAGTTGCGAACTTGTTTAAAGACCAGACATTTAAGGCTGGTGTAACATTTACAGACAAATACAACGAAAGAGGCGGACAAATCTATGTTCGTAAACTCGGCAAAACCGCAGCAACAGTGAAAGACGCTACCTCTGCTGGTGGTATGGACCTTACACATACCGAAACAAAAGACACACTTGTGCTGATTCAAAAGAAAGATGTTATTTCTCGTTCAGAGAAATGCTATGACTTAGTTGAATCTCTTAGAGCAAGTGGAAAGAGTATTGATAAGGTAAGCGAAGTTATCGAGGAATTTAAAGAGGGGTGCCAAATCCTTTGGATGAGTTATCTTATTGCAACCCCTGCGGCATCTAATGCTGTTGGTATGGGCGGAGCAACTCGTTCAGCAAGCACAACCGCAGACACAACACTTGCTTCTCTTACTTCATCTATACTTTCTGATAGAAAACAGATAAGAGCAAAAGGTGGACAAGCAGATGTTCTTATTATAAATCCAGATATGGAAAATCTTTTCCTTGCTAGTGCTTTAACACCAGGCAATGCATTTATTCCAGAAACTAACGAAGAAATGCTAAAAACTGGCAAAATTGGCAGACTTTATGGCATGAGTGTGTTCTCTTCTAACCTTATCGGTGGAGATAATACTGGCGATGCAGCTAATTGTGAATATATCATCTATGATCATGATACCTTTGCTCTTGCATGTGATATTACAGGTCTTAGAATGGTTAATGCAATCGATTTCTTCGGTTCATACGCACAAATCGAAGGACTTTGCGGTGGTGGTGTTGCAAATCCAGACCTTGCTATTGCAAAAGTTGTTGCTTCTGATGACGAAGAAACGGCTTAATAACGATAAAACACTTCTCTAACTAGAGGAGTGTTCTTGTGAGAATTATGGATAGTTCGAGTTCAATTCTCGAAGTTCTCAAATATAGGAGTTTTAATGAAAAAAGAAAATAGAAATCAAGTTGTGGAGGTTGTGTTTCCTAATAGCAATAAAACTTACTCGTATATTGGAAGCGGAAATCTAAGAGTAGGACAACAAATCAACAACGCACCAGTCAATCACTACATCTCAAAAAAGCCCTATACAGCGCCAGTTCAAGTGGTTGCCACTCATAGTGTTGAGGGTGCAGAAGTTGGCGACAAAATAGGCGTTACAAATGGAAAAGTGCACACGATAGGTGTTGGACTTAAATACTTGCCAGGAGCACGAGAACAACAAATAGACAATGATATCAATATCGGCGGAGAGACTATGAAAGTTTCTGACTATATGTCGACCTTTCAAAGCGAGCCAAGACAAAGATTGTTAAGCCAAAATACTCAAAACAACTTAACGCAAGCAAGAAATAGATTATTAGGGAGATAAATATGAATTGGGAAGAAAGCAAGCATCCTCGTGATAGCGATGGCAAATTCACTGATAAAGGCGGTGGAACACCAGCAGAGAGAAAAAGATTGGAAGAAATAGATGAACATTCAAAAACTCGTAATAATACAAATATAAATTTCAGAGAAGTAGAAAAAACTATTTATAAAAATAGAGTACGTCTTGAAAAAGAAGTGGATGCAGTTTTAAATGGGACTTACAAGGATTCACATGTAACTATCCTAGAGGAAACTCCTAAAGTATTACAAAATATAGGTGTTCCCAATAAACCTATTTTAATGACAAGTAAACATGCTTATCTTGCCATAAATAAAGAAGGGAAATATACGGGCGATAATGACCATTATCATGATTTAGGGAAAGATGTGTTTATGCTATTGCCTGGTCTTTTGCAATCGCCAGTTATGCTTTTACAAAATAGCAAGGATAAAGATGAATTAGTAGCGGTTTTAAATTGGTTTGATAAGAACAAAAATACATTGATTGTTCCACTTAAATTAAATGGTAAAGGAAATAAAAATTTTATTAGAATAGAAGCAAATATAGCAAAATCAGTTTACGGAAGAAATAATTTTGTAAATTATATAAACAATAATTTTTCACAAAACGATATATTGTATGCAGGACATAAAAAAATTCGCGACCTAAATTAAGGCCGCTGACAGCGGAAAGGCACAATGCCTACCAGTGCCAGCCCCAGCGAATTTCTATTATTAGTATATACTAATTGAATAAAAAAATCAACACTTTTTACGAAAATTAAGGAGAAAATATGAAAAAATCAGATGTTCCGTTCTACAATGACCCGGAAGATTTTATTAATGGAGACAATAAGTTCCCATGTGACACACAGTATATGGTCTATAATCCACTTTTGCATAGATACTATTTGACGCCGGCAGGACTTATGTATTATGGCATAGATGCAGAAAGGCAATATGCCTCGACAAATCCGAATAAGATGCAAGAACTCATTCAAAAGACAAGCAAAAAGGTATATGACTATATTCAATACAAGGCTGGAAGAAAGTGTTATCAAGTGCAAATGTATAGAATTGCAACTGCACCAAAGACAATCTATCCAGACCAATATTATATGCGCAAACAATTCGAAGAAGCATTAGCAGAACAAGCAAGAAAAATTATTGAAAGTGGTGATAGTGCTAGATACTCTCGAACAAACTTTGAAAACGAGCAAGGAGAAACAATAGTTAAACCAGAGGACCAAATGCGAGATACAAGCGATATGGCAAAGGAAACGATACGAACACTGGAAACTTTGGGGCTTACTAGGTGGTTCAAGGTTCCAGAATTTCTCTACCTTAACTTAGATGAATTTTAATGGAGGCGGCTATGAGAAATTCAATAAGAGTTGAGAAAAGACTTCCGTTTTGTTTTCGTGGAGAGTGGGGAAGAGTTTATAAGCAATATTTAGTTGATGAGAGCGAGAGTGATATAACCTATCAAAATCACAATTATGTTCAAATAGACAGCGATGTGCAGTTTAAGTCATTAAAAGATGGATTTTCGCGTATAGGAAAGCCAGAACCTAATGTTATGACGCAAGAAGATTATAAGGTTATTGAGACCACAGACGCCTATTATGAAGACGCTATAAAAGATTTTAAGTGCGTGGTAAGTCCTAATGATATTGTCTTTGTTTTAGGCAAATTTTGGATTGTGGAAGCGATTCATGAGTTATGTAAATATACACCAAATAAACAATCGTTTTTTTATATTGAGATAAAGAAAATCTATGATTATGTTGTAAGGAGTTGATATGTTAAGAGTTGAAAGCGTAACATCGTTTATTGAAAAGGGCTTGAATGAAGTTAGCCAAGAAAAAGGAATAAATTTTAGATTTAAACTATTTGCCGAATTTGGAAAAAGTGTTGGGCATGGCGAAGTTGAAGGCGTTGTGAGAAGTTTAAAAGGAACGCCAACAAACATTAAAGATTATGAGGATATCGACTTTCCTTTCACTTGCACACTGATTGTTTCATCACAAATTTCCAATTATAGCATTATCAATGTTCGCACAATACTTGAAAAGTTTATCCAAGACAATAATGGCAAAGAAATGGCGATAGATGATGGTGTTGGGATATTTACCTTTACAATGCCAAGTGTTGGAGATTACAAGATAGATGGTGGCTATGGCGGAAATGTGCCAGTAAGGTTTGATATCAATGTTAGATACACCACAAATTCAGTTACGGCAAGCAATAAGCATTGGTTTTTAAATAACATTGAAATACCATATTTGTCAGAGAGCGTTTTGATTGATAAAGACGGTATAACTAGAAAGATAAACGGCGAGAGTTATTCCAAAACGCAGTTGACAGGACAAGTTAAATCATATAAGTTTGTCTTTCCATATGACACTCGAAGTGAACTATGCACAATGTTGCAACAAGACATCTTAAACGGCGACTTTGAAAAGACTTATGAATTAAAATATTACGATGGAAAGGCATTTACAGAAGAACAGCCTTTTGTCAGTACAGTTTCAATTTATAAAAACGCTGACACTAGTGCACAGCCGGCCAAAACATCAATGTTTAACATAACCTTCACAGATGTAGATAATGGGGCAGGAAGCGTCAAATATTACTTGGCGCTTTGTGATACCATCTTTGACAACAACTCGGAAAATACCCGCTTTTTTGAGGCTACAAGCACTAAAACAGCGCAACAAGTCCAAATCGAGTATTGGGAGAGCAAAATCTCGTGCGATTACGAGCAAATTAAAGCGCCAAATTTGAACTCAATCGACATAACAAGCCAAGTGTATAAGAATACAAATAACTACGAACTATTTGACCTTACAAACAAGAATTACGCCATAATTAAGGTTGAGCAAAACGGAACGCCGATAAGATATTACTACTACTTTATTACAAATGCACAAATCGGCGCGCAAAATCAAGTTTTATTCGACCTAAAACTCGACACAATTCAAACTTACATCTTTAACGAAGATTTGGAATTTAGCGATTGTTTTATTAGCAAAGCGCACCTTAATCGTTGGATAGACAATGGTGATGGCACAGTGTCTTTTGATGGCACAGTCAACAGTAAATTGTTTGAAAGAGAAGATGTGCAAAATGTCTCTAAAAGGTTGATAAAAAGAACAAAATTGAATTTTTATAATGGGAATAGTGATATAAGCACATTTTTAAATGAAAATGTGGCTGGGTGGATTTATCTATTTTTAGACCCTTCTTACGAGTTTAAATTTTTTAATATAGTTAATAGCTCTGAATATACAACAACTCTTTTAGAGGCATCATACTTGACTAAAGGCGATGAATCACTTTCAACAACAGCTTTGTTTAGTGGGATATACTCACCTTTCCCTATTATATGTGCTCCAGTTTATAAATTAAAAAATTCACCAATAAGAATTTATTTTGATTTAGGTGGTAGGCGAATAGAAATGGAAGATGCAGTGAGTACCCTTTCATCGTTTACAGCTCAAAATCTAGATGGTGAATATGTATATTCTATGAAGTTTTCACATGTTCCGCCATTTAATTCTATTTTTGAAAATGCAGTTTTAAGTTCTGATGGAAGAACATTAACAATAAGTGGGAGTCTTTCGTCCGACAATAATATAGGTACGGTGCGTTCAGTATATGATAATTTTAATTTTAGGTACAATATTTATAAAGTTACTAATGCAACTGGTGGCGCTATAATTTGTATTAATCAAGTGCCGTTTGAATTCATATCTTCTTCTTACACTTCTATAAAAAGCTTTAATTTCGATAAAGAAAGTATTATTGGAGATAATAAAAATCCAGTTTACAATCCAAAACTTTTATCAAATGAATATTTTGAATTGTCTCTTACTGACCAAACTGGAAATGGTTTTGCTTATGATATGCAAAAATTAAACACAAATACATTTAATGTGTTATTGACAGAACCATTTGTTCCAGACATTCAAAGGTCGTATGCACGTATCAAAATTGATGAGAATGGTTTATATATAAAAGATGTTGAAAATAATTTAACAGGATTTGTTTCTGCTAATGATAATGCACTAACAATTGCAAGTGACGTGTTTAAAGCAATGCTAGCTAACAACAAAAATTACTTTTTACAAAATTCTATAAATAGAGCATCTAATGTTGCAAACGGATTGTTATCAACTGGATTAAACTTAGCAACTGGGAATTATGGTGCTGCGGTTTCTAGTGTTGCAGGAACTACCGCGGGATTGTTTTCAAGCATGATTAACGAAAAGTTAACTATAGATAATTTAAGGAATGCTCCTGATGTAATTAGAGCAGGTAAGGGTAGTGCTTTTTTTGAAAATCAATATTCTGAAAGCGGTATATTCATTGAAGAATACGATATACTTCCAAATGAAAAAAATATTATAAATGATTACATGGATATATTTGGATTCACATATAATCAAGTTGATAACATAAAAAATGTTTGGAATATCAGGAAATATCATAATTATGTGCAAGCGAATATTGATGCAATAATTGGAATCTCGATGAGTAATATTGCAAGAACGGACATAAAACAAAGATTCCAGAACGGATTAAGGTTCTGGAATAGTGATAATATTCAATATGATTTAGAAAATTACGAAAAATGGTTAGAAGATTAAATAAAATACTCTATATAATAATATGGCGTGTTGATAATAAAATGATTTGAGTCTGTATCAATTAATTCAAATTTATTATTATCTAAAATTCTAACATAGAGATATTCTTTATCAAACCCTGTTATAGTGTAAATATGAAAATTTAAACCATCGCTATACTTATAACTTTCTCCTATTTCATAAGAGACATTTATAGTGTTATCAGATGATATTATGCCAGAAAAACTTAGATTGCATGTTTCAAGTGTTGAAGCATTATATTCATCTTCGGTAATAGTTTGAGTCTCGCAAGAGTATGAATAAGTAGAGTATAATGTCCTCAAATATTCACTATTTGCCCCAGTTTTATGTATGTATTCTACACTATAAACCGCAGTATAACCTTGTTCTTCATAAGACTTGTCGCTAGAAGAATCACAACCAGCGAAAATTAGTGCGCCGAATAGCAATATTCCGCACAAAACAATCAAACTAATTCTTTTAACACTTAAACTTTTCATAAACACCTCTTATGTAGATTATAGAATAAATAAAGAAAATTGTCTATAAAAATATAGAAAAATAGGTTAAAAATTTTACAAATTTATGATTTATGGCTTAATTTTTCCAAATGGCATATAATAAAACAAAAACTAATTTTTTATAAATATATTGACAAATGTATAAAACTTATTTATAATTAAGTAAGTGATTTGTGGAGGAGTAAATGAACAAAGAACTTGAAAAAACTTTTCAATACTATATTGATAATTTAAATGAACTTTATGAAAAATATCCAAAAAAATATATAGTCTTAAAAGATTGTAAAGTTTTAGGAGTATATGATAATTATGAAAGTGCACTAAAAGAATCATTAGTGAATAATAAATTAGGAACATTTATTATTCAATTTGTGGATATTAATCCTAGTTCATATACATTATTTTTAAATAATTATGCGGTTACAATAGGATGAATTCAAAGAAACCTCAAACAGTAGCCTTCACAACATCATATAATGGTGTAGCAAGAGTTTTAACAACACCTATAAAAATAGCATGCTTTTTTGACCAAACAAAAACTAAAGAATTGGTTGGTGTATGGGATACAGGAGCAACACACAGTAGTATTAATAAAAAATACGCAGAAGAAATGGAATTGCCAATAGTTGGGATGTGTCAAGTAAATACGGCTGGTGGAACTGTAAATGCTTCTCAGCATTTAATAAATATGACTTTGCCAAATGGCCAAAAATTAAATATAATTGTGACATCTACAGATCTTGTCAATACTGACATGTTGATAGGTATGGATATTATTTCTCAAGGCGATTTTGCAATATCTAATTTTGAAGGGGTTACTAGATTAAATTTTAGGATGCCTTCAATTGCACATACAGATTTTGTTAAGGTTATAAAAAACATGCAACCGATTAAGGGTGAACATAAAACTGGAAGAAATGAGCCTTGTCCTTGTGGTAGTGGCAAAAAATACAAGAATTGTCATGGTAAAAAGTAACAATGGACAAACTAAGTAACAATGGACAAACTATTTAATATCTGCAGACGCAGGTATTTTTTATTTAAAAGGAGAGGATATGATAAAATCAAAAAACAAAATTAAAGTCATTTTAACCACATTTGGAACAATCGAGGTATTGGAACTGCCTTTGCAATTGCATAAGGATAGTTTCAATAATGTTTTGATACAGGTTTTAATACCTATCACAGAAGATAGAACAGAGACATCTTTTGTGAAGATATATGGAAACACTGTTGATAGCACGGGGGCGAAAGTGTGGAACAGTCAAACTTACAGTATATATTACAAAACAAATGATGTTATTGATAAGTTTGAATACGCAGTTTATGAAGATGTTTTCCCGGAAGAGTTTAGCACAATTAATGGCGATTTAAACTTAACCATTTCTTATGCCGACTTAAACGAAGATGGCGAGGCGATTGATTTGATAACAAGTCAACCGCTTCATTTATTTATAAACGGCGAAGGATATAATCAAAATGGTGTTCAAATTTCGCAATATGATGCCACTGTTTCGAGAATAAATCTTTTGAGCGAGTTATCCGTTTTGAAACTTGATATAAGCAAAGATTTACCACTCGGCATTGTGTTTAATAAAGAGGGCTTTAAATCGCCTTTTTACAGGTTTTATACAAGCGACAATGAAAGTGCTAATCTAGACTATGTTTTGCCTATCAACAGTGATTCAACCGCATCTAAACAATGCTCTATTGTTGCAAATAGCATCGTGAAAGACACAGAGAGTCCAGAGGTTATAGGTTATCAAACTGAATTTGCTTTCTTTGAAGGTGGTGTTTGCCAAAGGACTAACAAATACAATATTTCACAAGGCAGTATTAGTAACTATGTCTTACTTGAAAGTGGCGAGTGGGAGATTGCAAATCAAGACTATATCACTTTGATAAAATCACAAGCCGACCAAAACTCGGAAGATATTGAAACGCTTTATAGATATTACAACACTGGCACGAACTATCTGGGCGAATATCCATCACAATTCACTTTGCCGACAGACAGCGAGTTGAACCAATATGTTCAAGCGAATTTTAACAGGGCGCCACAAAATGGTGACGAGTTGACCTTTGTTTTGCTTGTGGAAGATGGCACCGATGTTGTGTATATGATTAAATATAGTGAAGTCAAGGGAGTTTGGACGGAAACACCTTTACCTTCCGTAGAGCCTGCTAAAAACGGCACAATGGGCATAATTCAAGGCACCGGCGAAGAAAAACTCACCAACACTAGAAAAGTGCTTGTAGATGTCAATAACGGCGAAATAAGCGATATTTTGCACGCAAACGAAAGTGGGACAAAAGAAAGCGTTTCAAGCCACTTAAATCGTAACAGCCAAAATATAGCGCAAAACGCTTCTAATATAGAGGCGGAAACGGAGAGAGCAGAGTTGGTTGAAGAAACTCTTACGGATAACCTAAACGCCGAAATTAGCCGTGCTACAACGGCAGAAAGCGCTATAACCGATGCGCTAAATGATGAAGTTACAAGAGCAACAACTGCCGAAAGCTTGCTTAAAACCAGCATTGATAATGAAATAACGAGAGCAACCAACGCAGAGAATTCGATTGCCGAAGATTTAGAGGATGAAATAACTCGTGCAAAACAAGCCGAAGAGACAAATGCAACAGCAATTGTAAACGAAACCGCAAGGGCGACTAACGCTGAAAACTCACTAGATACTGATAAACTTGATAAAGATAACATCAATGCTAATTATTTAAAAAATATTGTCTTTTCAGTGAATGGCGACAATGGAGTGGCAAATTTAACGCTAAACAATCCTGTAACGGGACAAACACAAAGTGTTGAAATAACGGTCACATCGCCGGCAAGTTCTACAAATACGGGTCTTATGACTGCAGAGATGGTGCAAGCGCTCAATAATGCAATTGAAGACATTGAAAGTTTAAAATATATCGGTAAACAAGTGGCAAGTTTTCAAACATATGCCGATGCCGAATTATTTGACTTCTCCACACTTTCAAATATACACGAAAACGATTATTTTATAGTATATGAAGACGAGAGCAGAACTGAACCTTCAGAGAAAGACAAAACAACAAGATATGTTTGCGTGGATAACACGGCACCGATAACGATTGATAGTTTTCAATTCTCTGGTGTTGTTGATACTGTTCTTATTCAGGTTGCGACAGAAGACGAATTAGGTGGTGTTTTAAGCACTAACACAAACGGATACATCTATGTTGAAAATACCGGCGCAATGAAACTTGTAGGGTATGATAATATAATTTCAAGCATCAACAATTTAACTACTGCCGTTACCAATGAAACCACAAGAGCAACAAGTGCCGAAGAAGCATTAAGTCAAGCAATTACTACGGAAACCACAAGAGCGCAACAAGCAGAACAAGAAAACGCTAGTGCGATCTCGGCTGAAACAACGCGTGCGCAACTAGCGGAACAGGCGAATGCAAGTGCCATTTCAGCCGAAACGCAACGAGCACAACAAGCAGAGCAAGAAAATGCTGATGCTATAGAAACAAAAGCCAATAAAACCACTACAGTGGCAGGAAAACCGCTCAGTGCAGATGTTTCCCTTGGAACGCTGACAATTAAGCAAAATAACAACGATTTGGGCGATTACAACGGCGAAACTGACAAAGAGATAAATATCATAACACCAACTGCCACAAGTGATTTAACAAATGACGGTGATGGAACAAAAGTTAACGGTGCGAATGACCCATATGCAAAAATTAGTCAAATTCCGACTAACAACAATCAACTCACAAATGGCGCAGGATATACCAAAATTACTATAAATAACCAGCCAGAAGACGCATTAAATTTTACAAGCGACCCACAATCCCAGATTGATGAAAAAGTTGGATATATTGAGCAAACAATATTGCCAACAGATATCGACACACAAAAAGCACAATTATTAAGTTTAATATATCCAATTGGCTCTATATATATGAGTGTAAATAATGTTAGTCCACAAACATTTTTAGGTGGAACTTGGGAAGTATGGGGAAATGGGCGAGTTCCTTTAGCAATAGGGAATAATGGCGAAACTAACTATACAACAGCAGAACAAACAGGTGGTAGTGAAAATAGCGTTGCAACGCACAATCATACACAAAATGCACACTACCACAACATTTTAAGTTTGGATAATGGATATAGCGCAAACGCTGTTCCATCGAATCCACAAGGGACTTCAAGAGGCATGGCATTTCTTGAAAACAATAACTGGGCTGCAGAATATAGTCATGTGGCAAGAGCTGATACCACAGGAGGAATACAGGACAGGCAAATTATTAGAAATACTACGGCAACTAACCAAGAAGCAGGTATTACAGGCGGGAATCGTATGCCGTTTATCACATGCTATATGTGGAAAAGAATCGCATAATGGAGGATAATTTTATGGCAAAAAATATAACTTTAAAAAATAGCAATCAAGAAGATTTATACCCTATAACAACCACAGATAATGTTGTTCAAGGAGGTTCTACACTAACCGATGTTTTAAATAATAAATTTGATAAGACAGGCGGAACGATTACTGGAGATGTTGGAATCAATGGTTCATTAAACGGTAGTGTTGTAAGATTTGGAGATGCAGAACTTGATGGAACAAATCAAGGTGGTAGCATTGAATTAGGTTCGTTGAGTGAAACATCAACACCATTTATTGATTTTCATACAGACGGGAACCCAGTTACTGATTTTAATGTGAGAATGCTGGCAAGTGGCAATGAGTTACGAATTACTGCAAGCGAAGGAATTGTCCTTAATGGTTATCAATTAGGACAACTCGAAGAAACAATTGCTACTTTACAGGATACAAACACGCAGACATTATCAAATCCCCTTAGCAAATATTCGTATGTCTTAATAATGTCCGAACATGATGGTATTCGAAGATATTCAGCGTTATTGCCTGTAGGGTACTTACGTGCGAACCAAAACAATGAAATACGTTTTAAGTGTTGGGATGATTC
The DNA here is from genome assembly GCA_944349515.1 of uncultured Clostridia bacterium. Classification (GTDB taxonomy): domain Bacteria; phylum Bacillota; class Clostridia; order Christensenellales; family UBA1242; genus Caccovivens. Next base: position 18,951 of record CALVNE010000009.1, read on the forward strand.
TGCATTCCGTTTGATTTTTACAAGTACTACGGTACGTTGTACAAATGAGTATTATGCATACCCTATTACCATACACGGAATGATATAAAGGAGGGAATATGGAATATTATGTTGGCTATATTTTCACTTATAGTGAAGATTATCCGAATATTGCAAAATGGTGTAATGAAAATAGGAAAGTTATTAAACAAATTGAAAATGATGCCAACGGACAAAGGCAGTTTAAAATTCAAGAATCAATGATTTTTATTCAAACAGAGGAGCAAGTATTAGACAAACTGAGATATAGGCGGGGATGCGAGTGTTTCACTTTCATCAATCGTGGCGCATTATGGTATAATACACTAACGAAAGAGCAACAGCAAGAGTTAAACACTTGGTATCAAGCGTGGCTTAATGTTCCGCAAGTTTATTTAGAAACAAAGCCAGAAGATATTGAAACGATTATACCAGCAAAACCGATATGGCTTGATTAAAATACCATATAAAAATAAGGGAGAAGGCTAAAATCTTCTCCCTATTTTTTAGCCGCATTTCATGTCACATTTTTAGTCACAAAATTTTAAAAACTGGTAAAAACAATTGACTTTTAATGATTTAAAATGTAAAATGTAACAATATTTAGTGGATAATGACATATTTTGAACACTAGATTTTGTGTTTGTAATTCCCTATAACTCCCACCAAAAGAAAAAACTGCGCTTTTGCTCGTTTTCAAAACAAGTTTGAAAAGCATCGCTTTTTCGCTTGTTTTTTCTTTTTTGCGACCAAACGCAACTCGCATTCCATTGGCGAGTTGGTCGCAACTTTTTTAAGTCTGGCTTCGCGAGCATTCATACCAAACTGCACTTTTGCTCGTTTTAAAAACAAGTTTGAAAATTTTTGCTTGTTTTTTCTTTTTCGCAAAAAGGTATTACTAGAGGAGTGTAGAGAAAAATATTTGATTTCCCATATTCAACCTTTTTTATTTTTTTTAAGAAATAGAGAAAAATTTGTTGGAAAAAGTAATTTTATTTGGTATAATGAGAAAAATAAGGTAAAGGGGAAGAAGGAATGTTTGATTGGATAGGCGATTTTTTTAAAGAATTGCTAAATTTAATACCAAAATTGGTCTATCTTTTATACACCGCCTTTATCAGCCTCATCGACCTTTTGCAACTGTTATTCCGCAAACTTGCCGGGCTTGATGTTTACTATGTCAACGGCGAGCCTATTGGGGGTGATCTTGTCACCAACTTTATTCAAGGCATTTTGGGAATAGGTTCTAGATACGGCTCATCCAGCGACTTTGCTGACCGCACTGACTACTCCGCGCTTTCCACCGTCTTTTGGTCGTTTGTGATTTTCGGCTTAGTTGTCTGCTTTGTATCCACGCTTATCGCCATCTTCAAAAGCCATTATACATACAATGAAAAATCGGCAAAGGGTCCAATGCCTATCGTCGCGTCTGCGGGCAAGGCGGTTTTAAACATGGTTGCCGTGCCACTTATCGTCGTTTTGGGTCTTTGGCTTAGTCAAGCAATTTTAACGGCGCTTGATTCCTTCACCTCCACCACGTCGGACAGCATTGTTTCCATTTTCGGCACTGATGCGGAGGGCAACAGCAACGCCGAGCAACTGCTGGAACCGGTCGAGTACCGGCAAAACGGCGTCACTTATCAAACCTATCTATATTATGATATGTTCGGCTATACGGCGAACATTTGGTATACGGACGCCCTCAGTTGGGTGGGCGATAGAATTGAGGACGTTTTGGAGGTGGTGACTTCCTACCAGCCTGCCGAGGAAGATATGGCGCGCGTGGCGGCACGCACACAGACCTTCTCTGGCTCTATTTTCAAGGTGGCAGCGTATAACGCTAACCGTGTGCGAAGTGGCGAATATGTCACCTCCGACGACTATGTCAATTCGAACATCACTGGTTTCGGCGGAGGAGGTCTCACGTTATTCACCGATTATACCAACACCGAAGAGGCAGCGAACATGGTGGATACTTCCTTTGCGAACTTTTTACACTTGCAAAACACCTATGAGGTGAGTTACAACACCCTTCCAAGAGAGCGCTATTTTCTCAACTTCACCACCGATACGGTATCCTCCTTCTCGAAGTTTAATGTCGGTTTGGTGTGGTATTACTACGACCTTTGGGACTTCAACTTTATCGTCGGTTTTGGCGCGGCAATAGTATGTATTGTCATCTTCTTCAATATAATTTTGGGCTTGATGACTCGCTTCTTCCTGAGCATAATTTTATTCCTAGTTATGCCACCGCTGGCGGGGCTGGCGCCACTTGATGGTGGCAAAGCCTTCGGTTCATGGCGTGAAACCTTTATGAAACAAGTGCTAATGGCGTATGGCGCCGTCGTCGGTATGAATCTAATTTTGTTACTGTTGCCGTTTATCAATAACATAGACTTCTTCAATGTTCCTATTGCCGACTTAATTGTTCAAGTCATGTTTATCATAGTCGGACTAATCACTATTAAAACGGCAATTTCCATCCTATCCTCAGTCATTGGCGCCGAGGACGCCAACAAAACCGGCGACGCTATCAATAAAGAGGTCGGCACGGTGGCGGGCAAAGCGGCCTCCATGACGGTGGGGGCAGCCAAGATTGCCGGCAAGGCGTTTATGAACCTAACCCCAGCGGGTATCGCAGCAAAAACGGGTATGCGTGCATTGGGTAAAGGAGTTGGTAAAGTTGTCAACTCCAAGGCGGCGCGTATTACTGGCGGTGCAGTCGGTGGTTTCTTGAAAGGTGGCGTTACCGGTGCTCGTGGTGCCATCGAGCAAGTTAAGGCAGAGGACGAACTTAAACAAGCTGGCAAAGCAGACCTTATGGAGAGTCTAGACGGCATGGATTTAAGAGGTAAAAATGGCAAACTCCGCAAAGGTCAAATAAAGGCTATGGCAAAAGCGCATGGCTTCACCAACAGTCAAGCAACGCAACTTGCAAGGGCGGCGGAAGACTCCTTAAATGCTGACGGAACAATCAACAAAGACTTACTTGCTAAGAACTATATGGTTAAGCGTGATATGCATGGCGACATTAAGGCGAAAAATATAGGTACCGGACACGAGAAATATGTCAAAAATGATAGAGCATTTGCCAAGTACGCTGGCTTTAAAAAAGATGATTACACCCCGCTTGGCTTTGCAAATTCTCCGGAGGCAGAAGTCTTAACAAATACCGGCGCCAGAAAACCGTTGTCACAAAGAAGATTTAAAGATGCACAAGCAATACAAGCGTATGCGAGGGCAAATCCGGGCGTTTTAGGTGGTGCTTTCAGAGGAATTATTGGAGATGCGGGCAGATCCGGTTCCGACATTGCTAAACAATTTATGGCTAACTTCAAAACCGGTATCAAACAGTCCGACGGCGTCAATGAATTCCTTGAAAAATCGGGCATTGAGAAGAAATCAGACTGGGCGGCAGAAACAGCGGGCAACACCAGACCTCTTGGCGAGAAGATGGACGCTCTCAACAAAGGCATCACTGACCTCACAAATGCCATTAAAGATAACAAAAAACCGTAAAACTGTTTACAGTGCAGAGACATGGATAGCACAAAGAGCGCGGAAGTCCACCGCGCTTTTCTTGTTTTTAGTGTAATTACTGCACTTTTCAAACTATAAACCTATTTTGGTTTTTCATTTTTCAACATATTGTTGTATTACTAGTGGCAAATTTGACAGCGTGCTAGTTTTGTAGTATAATAAAAAAGAGGTGGAATTATGGGCTTTTTAAAAGGTATTTTTAAAGACGCAAAGAACACACTGTCATGCGCGGGCAGTTACTTTTTCAAAACGCTAAAGTCGCTTTTAGACGAGGTGCCGGCCTTTAAGGCATTTACAGAAAAAAGCGAAATTCTTAAAAAACCGAATTATGAGAAAGAAACCGCCAAAAATATGGCAAAAATTAGCCAAGGACTAAACAAACTCAACGAATCTATCAAAGAATTAAGTAAAAACATCTAGTTGCCACAATCCTTTTCGTATCCAAATTGCAATAATTATCAATTACAAAAAATATTTAAAGATAATTACAGAAAGTATGACAGAAAAACAATAAAAATCCACCAATATTACAAGTGGATTTTTATAAACCGCTAGTTTGCAAACTTATTTTGAAAACAAGCACAAGTGCAGTTCCTCTCTGGTGGTGATAGGTGGGATCGAAAAGGTTACTTTTGCTATTTTACAATATATTGTATTGCCTTTGTTTTTTAAAATACTATATTTTGTATATTATTCTTTGTTGTTGCCTTTATCTTGTCCGAAATTAGTGTCAAAATCAGTGTCAAATTTTTGCGCTTGTTGTTTTTCAAAATCGCTTAATACTTTTATATAGTATTTTCTCGTTGTTTTCGTGGTCGAGTGTCCCATCCATTTTGCAATTACGCTTTCACTTATTCCCTGTTCCGCGCACATCGTGCCGAAAGTTGTCCGTAAATCTTTGATGTGAAATTTCACTTTTGATTGTTTTTCCACTTCTTCTTTAATATATGTTAATTGTCTTATTGAAGTAAACGGAAAAACTTTTTCATTTTCTTTGTAAACTTTATTTTTTATGATTTCTTTTAGCGGTTTGAAATTAGGAATATATCTATCACTTCCGCTTGTTTTTGTTCCTGGAATATGAATTATATCGTTTGTTATATCTTTATATTTCAAATTTAATAGTTCATCCCTTCTCGCGCCACTGAACATATAAAAAATGAATATATCTGCGTTTTCTATTTTTCTTGCTGAATCTATGATTTTTTGTCGTTCGGTTTTTGTCAAACTTCTTCCTTCGTTTCGCTTGTGTTTGTATTTAATAAAGTTTTTTGAGATATTTGTTTTTAGAAGATTGTCGTTTTCAAATGCACTTTGGAAAATTCCTGTTGTGATAATTACGATATCTTCTTTTTTTCTTATGTTTGGAAAGTTTGTCAAAAAAGTGTTTATTTCAGAAGCAGTAAAATCTCTTATTGGTTTGTTTTTTAAATTTGGCTTGATATGGTTTTCAATGGTTTGCTTGGTTTTTCTCAAAGTGGTTTCATTTTGAGTTGCCTTTTTGTATGTTTCTACCCAGAAGTCTATATAAGCGTGTAACTTTGTTGGTTCTTTTGCTTTTGGGCTTAGGTTATCAATTTGTGATTTAAGGTTTAAATAACACTCTTTTTGTGTTTTGCCATAAACACTTATTTGCTTTCCATTTATTGTGTATCTTGCACTATATCTTCCATCTTTTCTTTTCGAAATTTTATGTCTTTTATATTTTGAATATTTCATTTCTTCCCCCTTTATGTTGGGGATAGTGTTATCTATCAGCAAGAATGGTGTTGATAAGACTTTTTGTTTAGCCTGGTTGTAAACTTCGATTTGTTTTATCTCAAGTTTAATGTTTTCAAGTTTTTTTCTCGAACTCGTCCATTATTTCCTCCTAATTTTGTAAATTAAATTTTTCATTTCTTTCTTTTATGCCCTGTTTTACTCCTTCAAGATAAGCGAGCAAAAGTTTACATTCTTCATAGTTCATTTGAGGCACAATTTCGACTATTTCTCGTTGTTCTGGTGTCAAAGTGCTTTTATCAAGTAGATATGGCACTTCATGTTCAAGTATTGCGTCCACTGTTGTATGAAAGTAATCTGCAATTTTTATCAAAGTTGATGCATCTGGTTCCGTTTTTCCCATTTCATAGTCCGATATACATTTTTGTGATACTCCGATTATTTTTGCAATATCCGTTTGTGATAATCCTTTTTGCTGTCTTAAAAATTTTATTCTCATTGTTTCCCTCCTCCTTAATCATAACTTTTTTGTATATTATTTTCAATATTTAGAAAAAAAATTATTTTTTTAGTGGAAAATTGTTTATTTTATTTGACAGAATATACTTAAATAGTATATATTTATAATAAGTTAAACGAAAATCGTTTAACTATTAAGCGAAAAAGGGGGTTAAGTATGGAAATTATTGAAGCGACATTAAATCAAGATTTAAAGGACAGATGTGGTGAAGAATGTTTTTCTTTTGAACATCACGATAAAAATTTTGATAGAGTGATTAAACATTGTGAAGGTTGCAAATTTTTAGATGACGAAAGTGATTTTCCTAATAGATTTTGCGATAAAAACCATGAAATGATTGATTATTGGTTTTGTACTGGAAAATGTCCGCTTGGAAAGTTTGAACTTATCGACAAAAATTTAAATAAAAGTGAGGGTTAAAAATGGAACTAGAATTATTAAATGAAGCGGTTAAAAGCGTTCTTGAAAGTTTACCAAAAGAAACTATTGTTTCGTATTGTCTAGAGTCTTTTAAAGAGACAGGAAAGTTGGATGCAAGAATTCGTTGTATCAACATTGTTCTTTCTAGAGATTTGTCAGATGAAAAGAAAATTAAATTTATTAAAAGTATTTTGGATGAAGAATTAGATTGAGGTGGTTATGGAATTAGAATTAAAAAAATTAGAACTTGAAGATACGGAACTTTCTACCTATGTTCAAAAAATTGCAAAGTGTTTTAACAGTCAACAAGTAAATTTTGCGGAATTGTGTTATGCGGTCTATAAAATCGATTGTTGGTTTGAGGATAATCCGGACTGCGTTTGTAAATCGAAATATGACGCAACATACTATGACCGGAAACAACTTTTTAAACAACTTGGCTTTTCAAACAAGCAAGTAAATAGATATATAAACTGTTATCAAAAATTTATGACTTTGGACGACGTCGGCTCAAAAATTAAAGAGCCTTTCGTTTCATTCTCTCCAAGTAAACTTTTTGAGTTACTTCCGGTGTCAAATAGCAAATTGGAAGAGTTTATTTCGAACGGTCAAATTTCTTCTTCTATGACAGTAAAGGAAATTCGAGAGTTTTTTAAAACGATTGAAGAGAAGGAAGATTGCGAAGAACTCGAAGAGAATCAAACAAATTCCCCGGTAGAAAACTTTTATGTTCTTAAAAATGAAACAGTGCGAAAGGACTTTCTCGAAAACTACCGCTCCTGGGGAATTTGGTTCGAAGAGCCTAGGTTAAAACTTAAATACTATCGCTGTAGAATTGGTGAAAAGATATTGGTGGCAATTCTTGGAAAAACTGAAATTCTTTCTTCTTATTACATTAACGAACACAAAATTGAAGATTCTGTCAAGTTTTGTTATATGTCCCCGGACGGTGAATTGCTTTTAGACCCAACTTGTGAAACAGCAATTTTAAAAGATATGTCGGCAGTTCCTGATAAAAGAGTTTATTTATTTGAGTGAGGTGTGAAATGAGAATTGAATGTGATATTAAAACACTTCTTGAGAGTGTTTATGATGAAGAGAAAAGAAAGCGCTTGCATGAGCAAAGGCTTGAGCGGATTAAGTGGGAATATGGTTTATATTCTTCATTTTGCAAGTTGTTGAACTTGAAAAAATGCAAATATGAGAGTTTGCTCGAATTTCAAAATTATTTAAATCAAGCAAAAATTGTTTTGATATGATGTTCGGTCAATGGTGCTGGAATAGGTAGACAGAGAGCAATAAAAAATTACATATGTTTCCCTCTTTTGATATATGTAATGCTCGCCTGGAAAGGCATGTGGAGTGCAAATCTCCACCCTCTGACCACTTGCTTAAATAAAAGTCGAATTTACTAGCAGTGAAATTTGTGAAGGAGTTAAAAATGGCGTATTCTTATGGCAGAAGGTATGGCAGAACAAATGGAAGAAGGTCATACAGAAGAAGAACATATCGTGGTAGAAGGTCAAAGTATACAAGAACAGAGAGAATGGCGTATGAGGCAGGTCGTGTTGCTGAAGGTAAGAAAAACCCAAATAGTAGAATTGCAATTAGTTATGCCAAAGGTATAAATTCCGTTCAAAGTTATAAAGCTCGAATGGCAAGCCCTAATCCAAGAAGTATGTTTTAAAGAAAAAAGCCACTATAAAAAGTGGCTTTAGTGTGGGAACTATCCTAAACTTAACACTCTCGGTTTTCCCACATGGACTCCACGGTTTGCGAGTCTGTCAATTAAGACCTGCGAGTGTAATCTTATTATAATTTAGGGAGATTGAAATGTCAAGAAAATTTCAACCAAAAAATAAAGATTTGGTAAAACTCGAGGTTGCAACAAGCAAAGATGTTTGGCGAAAAACTAAAAACAAGTCTGGAAACGAAAGTTATAAATTGAGAAAAGATATTAAGATTTATGGAAAAGTCAATAAAGGTTTTTCAAGTTCCATAACTTCAACAAATCTTAAAGGTGAAAATCATAAATTCGTTCAAGATTTTAGTGCTTTGCCAAAGAAAACAAAAAATCAAATCACAAATTTATTTATGAATAAAAATAAAAAAGTGGTTTATTTAATTGAAAAATAAAAGCAGAAGTCAAGGCAAAGCGTCCTTGCAAACATAAGGTGCTTTAATCCTTATTCAAACAAAATAAAAGGTTAAATGGTGATAAAAATGAAAGTTAAAACATTCGCAAAAGTAATTACTGCTATGGTTTATGACAAAAAAGACAAACAAACTAAAGAGCCTACCGGCGAGAAAGGTCTTATGATTTCTCTTTTGATAGATGAAAGAGAGGATGTCAAATTATCTGGTCGTGTGATTAGTCCATTCGTTGACCCTCTCACATATCGAGGCATTCTTGATTTTTCCGGCATTCATAGGCTTGATGAAGTTGAGGTTGAATTGGAAGTTCCTTCAAATCCGAGAGGTTTGTTTGCTTTGTACAATCTTGAAAAAGTCGAAAAGAAAAAATAGTGAGGTGTGATATGACTAAAGGTCAAGTGGCTTTGGTGTCTATAATTGGTTTTGTTCTTTTAGTTGCAGTTGTATTTTTAATTCTTGCTCCATGCCTTGGTTATGCAAATATTATTGAAATGTTTGAGGCTTGGTTCAGTAATAATACAACCTCGACTCCTGTAGAAGATGTAGAGGAAGTCGTTGAAACAACAAAACTAGTTGCTAAAACAATTTTTGGAATCTAGTTGTGAAAAATGGTTGTCAATATTTTCTTGATGACCATTTTTTTGAATGAGGTGCGATATGATAAAAAAGAAAATTTTTAACAAGAAAACACTTTGTGTGTTTATTTTGCTTATTTGCTGTCTATTTACAAGTATGTTTTCTTGTTCGAACGTCGCTTTCGCTGAAGAGGTCATTTATTCCGATGTTCTTACTGACCTACAAATAGACGAAAATTTCGATGTTAACAATTACCCTGTAAATATTGAAGATTCTTCTCTTCAAGTTATCCAAATTGCTGAAAGCGTGAATGGTGAGTTGTTTGTGTATGTTTATCAGCCATCCGGCGAGCAAATTGATTTACAAGCAACCTCAATAAATATTTCTACGAATGAAGAAGATTTGTTTTTTATTAAGTACAATTTAAGCCTTATCCATTCTACAAATGTCTTTTATAAATATAAGGTTGAAAACTTTGTTGTGAGTGAGGAAGATAAGCGAACATATAACATTTCTTCAATTTTTAGAAACTATGATTCTAGGTTTGATGAGCCTACTAGTGACGGACAAACTATAAGTGAAGTTCCATATGGAGTGTCACAAATTTGGACTGCAACAACTGACAATGGTGTTGTTTCATATGAGCGAGAAGATACGCAAACAATTCAAATTGAATCTAAATATGTAGGCTTTATTCGTTATACAGATTGGTTTGTTTATTGGCTCACGGGTGAAGCGTGCGATAGCCATTTCGTTGCTTTTAGCACTGATCATGACATTGATAAATTATATGAGGCAGATATTTCATATGTAAAACGGACATACAAAATGACTCATGATACAGGCATTTTAGGCGGTGGCGTTACTATCCCTCCTTCCTCTTACGAATACGTATATGGTACCCCTATCCCAGTGACTGACACGCTTAAGTATACTGAGTCAGTAGAGGTTGTCGTAGGAGAAATTGTTACCACGCGGTTTTCGTGGGATAGAATTGAGAAGGTCAACGATTTTCTTGCTGAAGAATATATTTCCGAAAATATAACAAATTCTGCCAAAGAGGCAATACAAGAAAAAGATTGGGTGTTGAGGTTTTACGAGTCTGATTATGAAGTTTGGGCTGACAGTGTTGGCACAGTGGTTGTTACTGAGTATGAAACCGGTGAGAGAGTTAGTGATGTTACCGTTTTAAGATTAAAATTTGAAACGGACGGAATTGTTTATAACCTTGGTGTTATTGACAATGTTCAAACCGGAAGTGACAAGCCCTCGAATGATATGCCAGATACACCATGGGACAACTTCCTTAAAGCGTTGCCATATGTTTTGGGCGGTTTAGCAGGTATTGTTTTGCTTCTGCTTTTGTGGCCATTTATACCAACAATTTTGTCTGCAATATGGACTGTTATCAAATACATTTTAAAAGGCATATGGTGGCTAATTACAGCGCCGTTCTCAATATTTGATGATTAAAAGGAGTGTGTTATGAAAAAAATTATTGGATATTTAGTAATTGTTCTTTTATTCGCCGGTTCAATTTGCGGAATTGTGTTCGGTGTAAAGTATGCTCAAAATGAAAAATATATCCAGGACAATAAAAGCACAATTGAAGAGGTCGCGGAATTAAAGGAACAAATTAAACTTTTAACTGACAATAACGAAGAATTGCAGTTAAATTTTGACAATTTGCAAAATAGTTACAATGAAAATCTTGATTTGATTGAAAGTTATAAAACGCAAGTTTCTACTTTAACTGAGCAGTTGACAAGTAAAGAAAATGAACTTGCTGAGAAGAATGCGTATATTGAAGAGTTAGAGACTGCAAAGGCAGAACTTGAAAGTCAAGCAGTGCTTGATGAAGCAGAGATTGAAAGACTTAACAGTCTTTTAACTCAGGCAAATCAAGATAAAGCGTCTTTACAGTCTGAGATTGATGAAATGTCAACAACTATTGGTGACTTAAATGCAAGCATTGACGAATTAGAAGATGAAAATTCTAGTTTAAATAGCACTATAATTTCTCTTCAAGAGCAGATAACGAACTTAAATTCTCAAATTCATGACCTTCAAAATTCAGTAACTTATTATTTAGAACTTTTAGAGGCTTATGAAGATAGAGCAGAACTTGTTGTAACATTTGTTTTGTTTGACAATGGAAAAGAAACTGTTTATGATGTTCAAACATTGGATAAAGGTGATTATCTAAATGAAGTAATAACCCCTTCTTTAGATTTTGAAGGTTGGTCACTTACAATAGGTGGCGATATTATAGAGGACCTTACAACAGTTCAAGTATCTGAAAATATGACCATATACGGAATGTGTACAAACACTGTCACTTTTATGGTCAATGGCGAAGAATACACAACTCAAGAGGTTAGTTACAATAAGTACGCTACCGATATTGAGGTTGCACTCACTGGCTACAACCTTGACGGTTGGTCACTCACCGAGAATGGTGAAACTGTCACAATCAGCACAATACCGATAACAAAAGATACAACTTTCTATGCCAAACTTACAAAATCAGAGTTGTCAGCCCTTGAAGTATATTCCTGGGAAGGATTAAGTTCGTTTCGTGGTGATTATATATGGACCGATGGATTGAATTTATACTACTCAGCTAAAGATTCTCAATATGTTTTAAACAATGAAACATCTATATGGGAAGAAAAAACTTGGAATGGTTTTTCTTCTATAAAGGGTAATAAGGTTTGGACTGATGGAAATTATTATTACTATTCAGAGTGTCTTGTTGGCAATAAGGCATATAACTATGTATTAGATATTGAAACATCTACATGGGAAGAAAAAACTTGGTACGGCTTTGATTATATAGATGGCAATAATGTTTGGTTTGAAGGTGATAATGTATATTATTCTGCTTTCGGAGATAACTATGTGTTAGATGTTTCTACATCTACATGGAAAGTAAAAACTTGGTACGGACTTGATAATTTTATTGGTGGTAGTGTATGGACTGATGGAATAAATATTTATTATTCAAGTGGTTCCAAACAATACGTATTAAATGTTGAGACATCTACATGGGAAGAAAAGACTTGGTATGGTTTAATTTCATTTTCTGGTGGTGCTGTTTGGTCAGATGGATATTATTACTACTATTCTTTAGGTTCCACTCATTACGTGCTCGACATTGAAACATCAACATGGGAAGAAAAAATTTGGAATAATTTGCCATCATCGGGTTTTGAAGGTTACTATGTTTGGAGTGACGGAACAAATTATTATTATTCATTTAATAATGACCAATACATTTTTACTTATTAAATAATTGATTTTTTTAAAAATTTAAATTTTTTAGAGGTGCAATATGAATAATTTAGATTTATTTTACTATAGATTACTTTCCGAACTTGAGAAAGAAAAGGCAAAAAGGTCGTTTTTGGAACGAACGATATTCGATTTTAAAGGCAAAAAAATGAGGCGTAAACTTGAAAAAGGCTATCTTGCAGGTATAAATAATTCAATTCGAGCATTAAAAAAAGTCAAAAAGGATTTTGATAAATTAAATGCTGAAGAAGAAGTGGAATATAAAGAAAGAGCCTTTATTCAATAAATATGTCAATATTGTTGGCCCGCAAGGTGTAGGCAAAACATCTTGCGGTGCAACAGTGTTTATTCTTGATTACAAATATCATAGAAAATTGAGAACAAAACTTGCCAACGATTTTATTGAAAAAATAAATCAAAATCGAATATGTAAAATTCCAAAAATTCGAACTCATTTGTATTTTTCGAATGTCAAAATTTTACTTGATAAGAAAAGAAACATTTATACTCATTTAGTGCATTTAGAAGATTTGTCGCTCCCGGATAAAGTGTTATTGAATTATTTTCCGAAAGGTTCGATATTCTTTATTCAAGAGGCAGACAGTGAAGCGGATAGCCGTGATTGGCGAAAACTTGCTAGAGGACTTATTGAATTTTCAAAAAGATTTCGCCACATGAATTACACTGTCATCATCGATATGCAGATAAATGAGAATTTTGATAAAAAACTCCGCCAACTTCTTACGAATATTTGGTTTATGTATTATTCAGCGCCAAAGAGATATTTCATTTTTTGGAAAAGGCAAAAATGGTACTTTTACGATTTGCAAAATCAGTTGAATGATTTTGTTAAAAACCTTGCCTCTATCGGCGTGAATTTTAAACTTAATGTTGTGGCAAAGCGAGTTCTTGTGTTTAAGCCGGAAGTTTTCGAGAGATTCAACTCATTTTCTAGTGATGTTTATTTCTTGGAAGATTTAAAGGAATACAAGTTTAAAGAGCACGGAGTTATGGATTATAGCGAAAAAGCGGTTGAAGAATATATAAAAAACAATCCTATTGTTTCTTCGTAGATTTTTCTGCCCTTTTATAGCGTCATTGTTGTTGTGGGTGTGGTAATGTGGTAAAGTCTGAAATGCTTTCTTGAGTTGCTTGCAAGACTTTTCCACATTTCCATTTGTTGTTGATTAGTGGTAAAGTCCGCATTTGCTTTCTTGTTTTGCTTCGTGGACTTTTCCACTTATCAAGTTATCCACACATAGTGTGGGTAACCCGTAGGCAACAAACTTGGCACCCAGCCCGCAAGGAGTTGCTTACGCAAACCCTTCGGAGTGGGCACGGCTCAACCTTTCGGTTGCCGTGCCCTTGTTTGCGAAACTGTGTAGCCTTTACTAGATAATGGCTACACATATAAAGAATTTAAAAATTGAAAAAGGGGGAGTTTATGAGTAAAGATTTTGAAAATGAGTTGATTCCAACAAATGAAATTACTCCCTTTGACAGCGCAGAAGATATTTCGGAAAAAATAAAACAAAAATATTTTGCAATGAAAAAACAAAATCTTGATAAACGAATTTGTGAAAAATGTCTTTCCGGGAAACCTAATCCATATTGTCCTTTTTATTCAAAATGCCCATATGTTAAAGAAAACACTGGAAACACTATTATAAACAAATTCAAAGATTTTACAGAGTTAGTTTTTTATAAGTCAAATTTTCATATTCCAGGTGGCACGAATGTTTCAAAGAATGTTGACAAAACTCGAAAATGGGTAAAAGACGAAAATGGACTATTGTCTCCCATAAACGATAATGTTAAACTTGAAGATTTGCAAAGAACAATTTTTGACTCACGCAAGAGGTCTTTAGACAATGCTTTCGGTTTTATTCTCTGCAATGATTGGAATTATTTTGTCACTGTTACTTTTAAACATGGAAAGCATAAAAAACTTTCTGATGAAGTTGTAAAATATCAATGGCAAAAATTCAGGCAACAGTTACAATATCGCTTTCCAGATATAAAGATAATTCTTTTTCCGGAAGATACGCCAACAGGTGTTAAAGGTATGCACTTTCATGGTTTTTTCGGAAACTGTGACGGTTTAGGTGATTATTTGCGACCTGCTCGAAATAATAAAAAGATTTACAATGGAAAAGATAATGTTCAGTATGGCGAATTTCTCTATACTGAATATGGCGACCCAATTTTTAATATTGTGCCTTCATTTGTGAATATTGGTTTTTCAACGGTTGTGAAAATAAAGGATAACTCAAATAAATTAAAACTTATAAACTATATGACTAAATACATGACAAAAGATTCTAGCAATTATGATTATAATGAAAATGCATATTTACGGACTTATAATCTCGATTTTAAAGAAAAAGTGGTTGCGCGGTTTTCCCAGGAAGAGAAAAACGAACTTGTCAATTCTCTTTTTGCGGTATGTTATAAAGAAACTGATACCATGTCTGTTTATAGAATTTTAAAAGATAAAACAATTTAATATTGGAGGTTTAAAATGTCATTTTTTAAACGAAAAGATAAAAAACTTGCCAAAGAGTGTCCTTATAACACTCTCCAGGAAGGTTATAGGCAAACCGAAATAGGTTTGAAGAAGGCTTGCGCTAGTGGTGATGAAAAAGCAATAAGAAAAGCCATGGATAATCATAGGCGATTTGAATATGCTCTACTTTATAAGTCAACGCCAGAGTACAAAGCAAAAGTTAGAAAAAAATATTCTACAAAAAGGACTAGGCACTGACCTAGTCCTTTAATGTTGATAACACAATCCCTTTTAATGTCCTTTTTTAGTGTCAAATTTAGTGTCAAAATTGACTTTGTTTTTCCTTTGAAAACGCTGAATACTTTTATTTTACGATAGTGTAGCGATTTGTGCTATGGTGGTGATAGGTGGGATCGAACCACCGACCTTATGGGTATGAACCATACGCTCTAACCAGCTGAGCTATATCACCATGCTTTTTGCATTATACAATAATCTTATCATGTTTGTCAATTATTTTTTAAACAAAAATATCAAATACTTGTTAAACAATAGCATTTTATTTCTTTTTGTATATACTGATAAGGGAGGAGAAATATGGAAAAAGAAAAAACTACTTGTCCAGAGTGTCCAGAATTTAATGTTGATGTTAGCGATATGTCTTCTCATTATATCAATTTTGAAAGTGGTTGCAACAACAAAAGTATTGTTTTGGATGCGCACAACTTGTCAAGCGTTGGCAGGTTCCTAACTGTAAGCATGACTGTTAAAAGTGTTAGTCCTAACAAGCAAATCGCTGTTGGACTTCAACTTTATGAAACAACAGGCGGAAACAAAATAATAAAGGGACACAAAATGTTTGCTATTCAGCATAATAACAACTGCTGTTCTGATATCACTTTAAGCAATATTCACTTTGTTTTGCCAGAAGAAATTGCAGAAACTGAAGATAAAACCAATACTTGTAGCAGAAGAACATTTGCCCTCGAAACAACTTCGCACTATATTGATTTATGTAGTATCGTTTAAATGTAACAAAATTATCAAAAGCCGAGCCAAGCACAACTTTACTTGCCTTTGAGTGAAACTGATAATGCAAACATCAACCTAACTGCTTTATGGCAGTTAGTACATATCATATTAAATTGTTCGTTACCTACGGGCTTTTTTATTTTTAATCGTCAAATAAGCATAGTATTTAAGAGGGCTGTCAAAACAAAATTGTAGTAATAGGTAAAAAACGGGCATACTTTTAATGCTGTTTTTGGTAAAAATTTAAAGCAGTGGCAGATTAATACGAACACTACCTCGGGTGAACGTGAAAAAAGTTGAAAAAAGTGAAAAAATTTTGTTAAAAGTGTTGACAAAGGGGTGGGGATTAGTGTAGAATAAGATTGT
>CALVNE010000010.1 GCA_944349515.1 uncultured Clostridia bacterium
TTTTTCTATTGTATAATATATTAGGTGATTATTATGAAAGAAAGCGTATTACATGAGAAGGCATTGCAATTTGCTGCTGATATAGTTAAATTTTATGAAAACTTTTTACTACTTAAAAAGGACAACACTATTGCGAAACAACTTATTCGGTCCGCAACAAGTATAGGCGCAAATCTTAATGAGGCGACCTATGGAAATTCTAAGGCTGATTTTATTTCAAAACTTCACATTGCATTAAAGGAATGTTCTGAAAGTTTGTATTGGTTGCGACTAATAGATAAAGTGGGTTATGATATAGATAATTTGGATAAATTAATCAAAGAGTGCGAAGAAATAAAAGCACTTTTGATAAAATCAATCAATACAGCAAAATCGAATGGTTGAAATCAAACTAATAGATTTATTTATGCAACTTAATTTACAATAAAATAGCATACTCTTTTATTTTGCTTTTAAAAAATTTTATGCTATAATATTGTTGCTTTTCGAGGTGTAGCGCAGTTGGTAGCGCGCACGGTTCGGGACCGTGAGGCCGTGGGTTCGAGCCCCGCCACCTCGACCAACATTTAAGATTTAATTTGGCGATTAAACAATATATAACCTTTCATAAACATAAAATTGCTTTATGCATATATATTTTTAGAGGTGTTTATGCTAAAAGGTCCGTATAAAAATATTCGCGTTGGAAGTATTGAGGCATTCGACTTGGCACGAGATAGCGTCATACATTTACACATTTTAAACTTACAGTTAATCGCAGTATTAACGGTGTTAAATTCAGATAAATTTAATGAGTGGTTTAAAAATAAATATGCCTTAACAGCAAAAGAAGAAAGTTGCAGAATGAAGAATGTGGTAACAAAGTATTTAAACAATTTGAACGGCGATTTGAATTCTTATATGGCAAAGTTGGGTTATTTTAATTTTATGAAGCGAGAGGATGAACTTCCCTTTGAAGAGATAGATTTAAAAAATAATGTCTATTTATCTATTGTAAATGATAAAAGATTTACGGACAATGACAAGTTTTTAAGTCTTGCGTCTTATTTTAAATTAAAGCTTGAGGCAGTTGGTGCGAAGGTTGAAAAAGCATCACAAAGCTGGAAAGATGAGCAGTTTGATGAATTTAAAACACGTTTAACAAAGGTGGCGCGTCTTGGTGTTCAAAGGTATCCCGAAATATTTAGAGATTATGCACGAATATGCCAAAAAGAAAATATTAAATGATTGCCAGATCGACAATATTTTCTCATTCATTGACATATTTACTTTACTTTTATTTTGCAAACGACTATAATTTGTATGGTAAAAGGAGTGTGAAAAATATGAAAATTAAACCTATTTTTGATAGAGTTGTTTTGCTTCCAAAAGAGGCAGACAAAGAAACTAAAAGCGGGATTATTCTTCCCACTGCGTCGCAAGAAAAGTCGCAACTTGCTACGGTTGTTGCCGTTGGCGAAGGCGGACTTGTGGACGGTAAAGAAGTGAAAATGGCGGTAAAAGTCGGGCAAGAGGTGCTGTACAGCAAGTATAGCGGAACGGAAATCACCTTTGAGGGGAAGAGATACATCGTTTTAAAACAGAACGATATTCTCGCTATTATTGAAGGTTAAGGAGAAGTTATGGCTAAGAAAATTTTAGAGGGCGAAAGCGCCAGAAAGGCATTAGAGGCAGGTGTAAACAAACTTGCAAACACGGTTAAAATCACGCTGGGACCTAAGGGCAGAAATGTGGTACTTGGCAAAAAGTATGCAACACCACTCATCACAAACGACGGCGTGACGATTGCGAAAGAGATTGAACTATGCGATCCATTTGAAAATTTGGGTGCGGAACTTATTAAGGAAGTTTCGGTTAAAACCAACGATGTTGCGGGCGACGGCACCACAACGGCGTGCGTACTTGCGCAGGCAATTATTCGCGAGGGGCTTAAAAACTTCACGGCGGGCGCAAACCCTATCATTTTGAAAAAGGGAATTTTCAAAGCGGTGGACGTGGCAACTGAGGAACTTAAAAAGATAAGCAAACCTATCGCAAACTCCAAAGACATCGAGCAGGTGGCAAGCATATCCGCCGGCGACGAGGAAGTGGGCAAACTTATCGCTGAAGCTATGGAAAAGGTGGGCGCGGACGGCGTCATCACGGTGGAAGAGAGCCAAACTATGCACACCGAACTTTCCGTTGTGGAAGGTATGCAGTTCGATAGAGGATATCTGTCGCCATATATGTGCACCAACACCGAAAAGATGCTGGCTGAACTTGATAATGCTTACATCTTAATCACCGACCGCAAAATTTCCACCATGCAAGAGATTTTGCCGGTCCTCGAGCAACTTGTTAAGGTGGGCGGAAAAATGGTGATTATCGCCGACGATGTGGAGGGCGAGGCACTCACCGCTCTAATACTCAACAAACTTCGCGGGTCGCTGAATGTGGTGGCGGTCAAAGCCCCAAGTTTCGGTGACAAGCGTAAGAGCATGTTGGAGGACATTGCCATTTTAACCGGCGGAGCTTTTGTCAGCGACGAACTTGGCATCGACCTAAAAACCGTTTCGCTGGATGACCTTGGCAGAGCGAAAATGGTGCGCATAGACAAGGATAAAACCACCATTGTGGAAGGCGCGGGCAATAAAGAGGAGATAAAGGCAAGAATTAAGTCTATTAAGGAACAAATCGCGCTCACAACAAGCGACTACGATAAAGAGAAACTACAAGAACGCCTTGCAAAACTTTCCGGCGGTGTGGCAGTTATCAAAGTTGGTTCGGCAACCGAAGTGGAGATGAAAGAAAAGAAACTTCGCATTGAGGACGCTCTCTCTGCCACCAAGGCAGCGTCGGAAGAGGGTGTTGTTCCGGGAGGCGGCGTCGCGCTTTTAAAGACCACGCCGGCGCTTAACAAACTTGTTGAAGAACTTGAAGGCGACGAAAAGACGGGCGCAAGCATCGTCCTTCGCGCGGTGGAAGAGCCAATCCGTCAAATCGCGCTCAATGCTGGCATTGACGGCGGAGTGGTTGTCAACAAAATCTATGAAAATCTCGATAAGACCGCCTACGGCTTTGACGCGCTGAAAAATGAGTATGGCGACCTTATTAAAAAAGGCATACTTGACCCAACAAAAGTGACGCGCTCGGCGCTCATTAACGCGGCGTCCGTTTCTGCCACTTTGCTGACAACCGAGGCGCTTGTTGTGGAGATTGAAGATAAATCTAAGACGGAAGAGAAAGAGGTATATTAGTTTTAAACACCAAAATCTCGCTCACTACACTTTTTGATGAATAAAATTCAAAAGGAACAAGATATTATCATATTTCAAAGCACTATCCACGCCTAGTTTTAGGCGAAATAGATTAACAAATCTACACTTAATAAGGTGTAGATTTTTTTCTTTGCGCTTATCTAAAACTTACCTATTGACACGGGGGCGGAATTGTGATAAAATAAGCGTAGTTGAGGTGGAGATATGATTAAAGATGATTTATTGAACGCAAATGATAAGTTTGCGCTAAAAAAGTATGGATACACGCTTGAAGAGTTAGAGGAAACCTACGAAAATTTCAAAAAGAGTAGGACGTACAAAATTATGCCTACGCTTGAGTTTAAAGAGGATAAAGACGAAAATTTTGATGAACTCTATTTCTGCTTAATAAGTGGAAAATTGCGCTCTATCTCCGAATTGCCTTTGCTTATATACAAATCATACGTTGTAGCCGGCAAAGAAAAAGAGGTGATAAAATATTTCAGCATTGTCGACCAAGACATTAAAACTATACAACTTTTAACCATGAAATACCTTGGTGAATACTTGGTTAAAGATGAGGAGCGCGCAGAATTTGATGCGTTGGCGAATAAAGAGAAATTGAGTACAAAAAATGCTAACGATTACCTTGGCGCGCTGGTGACCCGCCGTTTAGAGGAGAGATTTAATGGTCAAATATATTTTGCCTTCCCACACCAAAACAGCACAAGTCCTTTGAAAAAAACAATCACCACGTGGCTTACTACTAATGGCTTGAATGTTTTACCAACGTCGCAAAATATGCCAACAATCTTCCTTTCTGCCAACAAAAACCCGGTCGCTGACCAAGACTTTTTGGCAGAGATGTTTATCGACCTTGTAAAAAATTATGGCGAAAATTTAAAAACAATACTTCAATGTGACGCTCCTAGGGCATACAACCTTCTTAATGGTGAAATAGTCAAGCGCAATTGGAACGTAATGCAAGAACTTATTGAAAGCATGAAAGACATCATGACCGAAAATACCCAACAGAGAGAAGATGTTCAGAAAGCCTTGGAAAGTGTGGTGTTTATTAACGATAAGGAACTTGGCAAATTCTTGAAAATTCATACCACCGATAAGCGCGGAGAGGAGTATGATAATGTGACAGAAGCCTTAAACAAGGCTATCTACGACAATGACGATAGGAATGATAAGGAAGATTTAGCAGACTTTATCTGCACGTTATACAAAATTCGCAAGGCGCTTTCTGTTTCAAAAACAGACAAAAATGGCGAAACTTACAACTTTCCAACTAACTATTTTAAGGTCTGCACCATGATTCCTCGAAATTGCTATGACTCCGTGGGAAGGTTGGCAAAGGTCATCGGCAATAAAACAAAGAAGATAGAAGAAGACGAGGCATACCGCTATAGCGAGGAAGGAAGAAAGAAGTACAATCATCTGTGTGTTTTAAAAGATGCCTTGGAAGAAGTGAGAGTTTTGATGAGAAAAAACTTCGATTGGTCGTGGAGCGCTCGAGCCTCATTTTACACTCACTATAACAATCACGATAAACTTAATGTTACCAAGGTTTTAAGCACGGTGTATCAAAACAATATCGACAGAATTAAGTCAAATACGGGCAACATATCAAATGAAGAAGTAGTTAAAATTGCCGAGGAAACAGTGAAATATATGAAAGAGCACAACCTTCCAAACCAATCTTCGTGCGTTAAAACGGTGTATAAATCGCTAATTTATGGTCACAGCCCACTTTCAGAGGAATACGAGAAAAACGACCAAAACGCCAATAAGAGAGAGGGAACTGGGCGTCAATTTTCTTAAAGTTTGCGCCATTTGTGCGTAATTTACGCAAAAAATATCCAAAAACACAACAAAATGCCTTATTTTTAAGGCATTTTTTATAAATTTTTAAAGGAAATTTAATTTATTTGTGGTATAATAGGGTTATAATGTTATTTTTTAGGAGATAAAGTTGCAGTTTTTTTCCGCCGATTGGTTGCAAGAACTTAAAAGGAAAAGTGACCTTGTCAGCATTGCCTCAAACTATCTGCGCCTAGAACAAAAAGGTAGGCGCTTTTGGGCTTGCTGTCCGTTTCACAACGAAAAAACGCCCTCGTTTTCGATAAGTGCCGAGGACGGAGTTTATTATTGCTTTGGCTGTAAGGAGAGTGGCGATGTCATAAAGTTTGTGGAGAAAATGGAAAATGTCGACTTTTACGATGCCGTTAAACTTTTGGCGGACAAGGCTGGTGTTCCCATTCCCGAACTTGTGACGAGCGAGGAGGCGGGTAAAAAGCAAAAGCAAAAGGAAAGAATTTTAGAGGCGCTTTCCTTGGCGCAAAAACACTACGAGGAAAATTTATATAATAAGGACGCCGTTATAGCGCAACAATACATAAAGAAGAGAAAGTTTACTCGTCGTGAACTTAACGACTTTAAAATTGGCTACTCTAAGGATTGGACGGACATTGTTAACTATCTTCACAACAAGGGCTTTTCTGACGAGGAACTTGTGCTTTCGGGTATATGCGGAAGGAAGGGCGACAGGGTGTTTGATGTGCTGGCGAACAGGTTGGTTTTTCCCATTTTTAGCGCCTTCAACGAGTGCATAGGTTTCAGTGCACGAGCGCTAGAGAAGACCGACTTTGCAAAATATAAAAACACCGCTGAAACGCCGGTTTTTCAAAAGGGGAGGGTGGTGTTTGGAATCAATCTTTTGAAGCAACTTAAACAACAACAAGGGCTTGACAAGATAATTTTGGTGGAAGGGCAAATGGATGTTATCGCCATGCACAAGGGTGGCTTTAAAAACACCGTGGCTTGCATGGGCACGGCGCTCACCAAGGACCACATTCAAGAACTAAAACGCTACTCAAAGAACATTGTTCTATGCTTCGATAACGACGGCGCCGGTGAAAAGGCGACAATCCGCGCAATTGAACTCTTTAGAGACGAAGGCGTCGACCTTAGGGTTGCCTCTCTGCACGGCGGGAAGGACGCCGACGAGGTTTTGAATAACCTTGGCAGCGACGAACTTCAAAAGATGATAGACAGCGCCGAGCCGTACATGAACTATCTAATTTCTTACTACAAAAAACAGTATAATTTGAACAAGCCGGAAGAGAAAGGGCGGTTTGTGAAGGCGGTGCTAAGCGAGATTAAGAAACTTGAACTAGACACCGAACGGGAACCATACTTAGACATCGTGCGCGACTTAACCAACATTCCGGTGGAGGTGTTGCGGCGCGACTTGGGCGGAAGAATCAAAATTGAAACGCCTAAAAAGGAAAATGCCGAACCGCTAAAGGTGGAAGGCGGAAATGTTAAGGCTGTGGAGTTTATTCTATCTTCCATGTTACATCACAAGGATTTTGTCAATAATCAAATTGACTATATGAAACTTTTAGAAGGATATGAAAGGTATTTAAACATAATCAAATTGAACTTACCGCTCTCTTCGCTTTACGACCTTGAAGGCACAAATGAAGACAAAATGCTTTTAAATATGATAAACTACAATTTCAGCCTTTACGAGGGCGTCGAGAAAAAGTATTTTAGCGAGTGCGTTTGGCTTATTGCGGAAGAAAAACTAAGAAAAGAACAAGCGAAGTTGAATGCGGAATACAAGAACTGCGAAGATTTAACCTTGCGTGCGGAAATTGCAAAGAGGCTAGGGAAAATTGCCAGCGATTTAAAAAATAAAAACTTGGAGGTTTTTTATGTTAGAGGATAAGACAGAGGATAAAGCAAAAATAGTCTATGATAAACTTTTGGCACTTGCCATGAAAAAGGGGTCGATAAACGCCGACGACGTGTATTTTAGTATGCTTAAGGTGGGTGAGAATGCCGAAAATATCGAAAAATTTTTGCAGAGTTTAGAAAAGAAGGGCGTTAAGGTAATTAAGTCGAACGATGAGGATCTTTTAAAGGATAATTTCGCCGACATCGCCATGTTTCCAAATGTGGACGACCCTGTGAAGATGTATCTAAAAGACATCGGTAAGGTGCCACTTCTGACAATGGAAGAGGAGCGTGACTACGCGCAAAAAGCCATGCAGGGCGACGAGTATGCCAAAAAAATGCTGTGCGAAAGCAATCTCAGGCTTGTTGTCAGCGTGGCAAAACGCTATGTTGGCAAAACCTCAATGTCGTTTTTGGACCTCATTCAAGAGGGCAATTTGGGACTTTTAAAAGCGGTGGAAAAGTTTGATTATACCAAGGGATTTAAATTCTCCACATATGCCACTTGGTGGATAAGACAAGCGATAACTCGCGCTATGGCTGACCAATCTAGGACGATAAGAATTCCGGTGCACATGGTGGAGACCATCAACAAGTACGTCAAGGTGGTTAGAATGTTAATGCAAAAGTTGGGCAGGGAACCGACCATTGAAGAGATCGCCGGTGAAATGGGACTTAGCGTTGCTAAGGTTTTGGAAATCAAGCGCACCTCGCAAGACCCTATCTCGCTTGAAACCCCAATGGGCGAAGAGGACGACGGCAAAATGGCGGACATCATCGAGGACGAATCCACCAAGTCGCCTATGGAGAGCGCGTCACAAAGTTTGCTTCGCGAACAACTTCTCGCGGTCATCGACACGCTGACTCCGCGCGAGCAAGAGGTCATTCGTCAGCGCTATGGGCTAATGGACGGCAAGCAGAAAACTTTGGAAGAAGTAGGCAGAGAATTTTCCGTTACAAGGGAACGCATAAGGCAAATTGAGGCAAAGGCACTAAGAAAACTTAAACATCCAAACAGAAGTAAACGCCTTGCCGACTTTGTGGAATAGGAGGTAGTATGGATTTAACAAACTTATTAAAATATCAAGAACTCGACGAAAAGTTATATCAAGTTGAGCAAAAATTGAAAAACAGCCCAGCAAAAAAGAGGGCTAGCGAACTCTCTAAGGTGGCAAAAAATGCGCAAGTGAAGTCTAACGAACTTGAAGAAGAGGCAACAAAGGCGCTGAAAGAGATTGAAGATGTTAAAGAAAAATTCGAGCAGAACAGAAAAAGCCTTCAAACGCTTGTAAGTAAGGAACTTGACAACCTTTCCATGGAAGAACTAGATAAGATGTCAAGTTTAAAACAGAAAATTTTAAGCAACTTAAACTTCTTAGAAAAGCACCTTCAAAAACTTGCCGAACTTATCAACAGAATTTTGATTGATTTCAACAAAACCAAAAAGATGTACGATACCGCAAGGGTGCAATTCATGGAGTGCAAGACAAAGATTGACGAGGAAACAAAAACGCTAGAACCGGAGAAAGCAAGGCTGACAAAGGAACTTGAAGATTTGTCGAAAAGTGTCGAAAAAAATCTGTTAAGCGAATATAAAAAGCGTCGTAATGACAATATCTTTCCGGTCATCGTGCCACTTGAAGGCACCAACTTCTGCGGAAGATGTCGCATGGAACTGCCTATGGTGGCAATTTCGCGCATTAAAGATGTTGGCGTAATAACTTGCGAACACTGTAAGCGTTTAGTTTATAAAAAGTAGCATAATGTCATAAAATATTTAAAATTTTTAAGCAAAAAGATAGTGGAAAACTAACCCGCGTGGTTAACGGTTGTCACTATTTTTTTGATGAAACAAATTTATTTAATTAAAACGAGCGCTAAAATGAACGAACCGCCTTTGAAAAACATATGTTAATTTAAATTGTAACGCCGTATGAAATGAAAAATGTGCCAGAATTTATAAATTTATGGCAGTAAAGTTTTAACTAGGTGGTGTTTTATCGATACTAACCCGTCTAAATGATTGAAATATCCTTTCAAATGCGATATAATAAAAAAGATATGATTGAACTATATTGGTATGGGACGGCGACGGTACTTTTGGATATCGACGGCGAAAAGTTGCTGTTTTTTTTGTTAATTTTTACTCTTTCATTTGTGTAAGGCAAAATGAGTTTGCTTCTAAAAATGGGCGGATAAAGATATGCCATTGTGTACAATGGCAATTTTTTGTTAAGAGTTATTGATTCTTTTAATTGTGGCGAGAGTGAGGCTAAATCAAAAGGGTGCGAAAAACATTGCACATGAGGAATGTGCTTATTATAAAAAAGCGTTGGCGTTTATCTTTTTCGCTTTGATATGGCGTTTTGTTGTGTGAAAATTTGGCAGTTTTATGAAATATTTCGAAATAGATTATACATTGGCGCAAAGGTTCATGTTGAAAGCGGTGACAAGAATTCTTATAATTTTGCCTGAACTTGGTCGCTTTGTGCCTTCAATAACCGGCGCGTCGAATAAATTGTTAATCTTTTGAAGCCCTTTATGTACAAACGCCTTTTCAATGGCGCTTCTAATGCTTCGCTCTACGCAATAGGCGCGTGTGTTATACTTTTCTGCCACTCTACCGTAAAGCCCTTCGCACAAATTTCTTGCGAGGTCTGCATCTTGAATTGCCAATTCCACTGCATAACTTAGATAATCAAAGCCGTCGAGGTCAATTCTGATGCCGATTTTTATCAATAAACGCCTAATTGATTTTTGAAGATCTGAGAGGTTTTGCTTCATATTCATCTCCTTTTGTAAATATAGCAGTGAAAAATCACCACTAATATTATAGCATAGCAAAACTCCAAAATCAAAGCGTTTTTAATAAAAGGTGCAATATTTTACAAAATATTTATGCAAATTCCACAATAACTTTGGCGTTAACTTCAATCTTTTGGTTCTCAAAATTGTTCAAATTATCCGCGCCGTCGCAGAAAGAGCGATAGAGGTAGTTTGAAGAGTAGGAATAGTCCTCTTTTATAGAAATGATGTTTAGATTTTTTCCACCTAAGGTTTCGCATTTTTCCATGGCGTTTTCCACTGCCTTAGTCATGGCTTCGTTATAGGCACTGTTGAAATTTGACGAGGTGTAGGTTATGCTTCTTATTGAGGTTGCGCCGTTTTGCAAAATTGAGTCGAGGTAGGAGGTTATTTTGCCCAAATCATTCACCGTGAAGGAGATGTAGCAGTTTGTGCTGTAACCCTTTAAATTCCTTCCATTATCGTAATCGTAGCACGCGTACGAGGAAAAACTGTCGACGTTAACATCGGTAACACCTAAATTCGCCAATTCCTCGGTGACAGCGTTAAGTTTATCAAGGTTGTCGTCCTTAGATTTCACACTGTCAACATCAAGCGTTTCAATGACGGCGCTCACCTTAGCGCTATCTGGCGCTATCTCCACAGTCGCATTGCCGATAACAGAGAGGCATTTTAAGTTGCTTTCCGCATAACTAGGCGCGCTTAGGCAAAACGACAACGCCACAAAGAGCAACAAAACAAAGATAGATAAAAATTTCTTTTTCATAGAACCTCCTAAGATTTCTCATAGGAAAGAGTGTGCAAAAAAGAAAAATTTACGCCCGAATATTTTGTCTAGTTTTGGCATAAATGCAAGTTTTTTTGTTTACAATTTCGTGTTATAAAGGCGCTTATCTATTTTCGCTTAGGTAAACAAATTAGAACAATCTCTGTGGCGTAAATATTTCCGCCATAGTACCTTAAATAAAAATCATAATCGTTAGATATATCGGCGATGAGGCGCGGTATCCTAATCAAATCATCGTTGCTGTGATAAACCGAAAGAAATAATTTAGGAAGGTCCTCCTGTATATGCCTTTTCGCGCCAAGTAGCGCCGAGTATTCACCGCCCTCTATATCCATTTTAATCATAGACACCCTCTCTTTGATATCCGAATCTAAAGAGGTGGCGCGCACTCTCACTTCACCCTCGTTTTTCGCTCTATTTGCCGAAGAGGAGGTGTTGTTTTTGTCGAGATAAAGATAGCCATTTTTATCGGCAACGGCAAAATTTTTTATAGCAATATTGTCGTAAGAGGAAAATGTCTTTTCCATATACTCTACCATGCTCGCCGTAATCTCATAACAGTATATTAAGCGATAACTATCCTTTCCGTAGGACGAAAAGTAATCTAAAACGGTATCGCCGGTATAGGCTCCAACATCAATTAGAACCTCATCTTTGCAATATGGAACCAAATCTAAATCGAAATAGTGCTTGTATATTTTGTCGGCAACATTATTTAGCCCAGCAAAATCAAAGTTGTAATAATTGTTCAAAACCTCAGTCAAAACGGCTTTAGACTTAAAGTCTTTCAAATTTTCATATAGCCAAATAAAATCTTCCCTTTTTTCTTTAAAAATGCTTGCTTTTTTATCAAAAATGTCAAAATTTCCTAATTTTTCTTCAAGTTCTCCCCAAAAATTGTAATTTTTCAAAAAGTTCTCAAGCGACATTTTAATGTTAATTGGCAAACTCTTATAAAAAAGAATCATTTTGCTACGCAGTTCATGTACCGGCAAAACTTCAAATTCCGTTATTATTTTGTTAAATTTCTCATCTATAAAATTCATATTGCAACCATTTATTTATATGTTTTAGTTGTAAAATTGTTGCAAAAATTGTCAAATTAACTCATTTCAAAGTATCCTCGCCTGTAGTTATAATAGACCTTCGCGCGCTCACACTTTTTAAGGTAGTTTCGCGTCTCTTCAAAGGGTATGGTGGTGAGTTTTCCTTCCTCGTCCACATACTCTTCGCTTGCCAGCCATTTTTGCACGTTCCCGGGGCCGGCGTTGTATGCGCAAAGCGCCAAGTCCTCATCTTGAAATTGGTCGATTAAGGTGGAGAGATAGTAGGTGCCGAGCATGATGTTGTCCTCCGGGTTTTTCAAATCATACTCGCCATATTTCAACTTTTTTGCCAGATATTCCGCTGTGGACGGCAAAATTTGCATTAGCCCTTCTGCTCCTTTTAGGGAAACCGCCTCGTGGTCATATCCGCTTTCGCTGTTGATGACGCTCGCCACCAGCGTTGGGTCCACCTCAAAAGTGGAGGCAGCCGTGGCAATTTCGTCAACATATCTCAGCGGAAAAAGATAGCCATAGACGGCACTGACGCCGTACATTGCAAGGAAGAGAAAGGAAAATGTAAAGAAAATTGCCATGACATATTTCATAGATTTAGTTTATGAATTTTCGCGATTATTATGTATTAGCAAAACAAAAAAATGCTTTGCTAATTTGCTCCGTTCACATCGGTTTGTGACTGTTGTAGCCATAAAAGCCAGAGAAGGACATGGCTAGGTTCGCATTCACAAGTTCGCGCGCCTTTATATAATATTCGTTCAAAAATTTTACCGAAATGCCGCACGCGCGACCTATACTATTTGGTGTGTTGATAATGGCACAAGGAATATTATGCGCACGCAAAAGTCTAGCAAACGACAATGTGGCGGAGCGTGACTTAAACACTGCAATACAATAATTCATAATTTCCTCTATGCACAAAATTTCCCCATTAATATTATATTAATATTGTATGAAGAAGTTGTGAGAAGTTAAGGCAAAAAATTTAATTAAATTAAAAAACGCAAAAAATTGCCTCAAAAATTAAGAAAAAACGCAAAAAAGCGATAAAAAACGTATTTTTTTGTTAAAAGGATAAAAAATGATATATTTTGATAATTCTGCCTCCACGCTTGTAAAGCCAAAATCGGTGCAAAAAGTTTTCTCCGACGCTCTGCAATTTTACACGGCAAATCCGGGAAGAAGCGGGCATGGCGAGGCGATAAAGACGGCAATGGAGATAGAAAAAGTGCGCGAAAAAGTCACCCGTCATGTCAATGGCGATATTGCAATTTTCACCGGTGGCTGCACCCACGCCTTAAACCTTGCAATTTTAGGTTTCGTCAAAGAAGGACACGTGGTTTGCACTGAAAATGAGCATAATTCCGTTCTGCGACCACTGCAATATTTACATGACACTAGAGGAGTGTCATTTAAGGTGGCAAGGCAGTCAAAGCGTGGAGCGCTTACTTTTGACGATATAAAACCACACCTAAAGGAGGATACCAAACTTGTGGTGGTCAATCATATCTCGAATGTTAATGGTGACGTCGCCAATATTGAAGAGATAGGAAATGGTTTGAAAGAGAGGGGCATTCCTCTACTGGTGGACGGCGCGCAAGGTGGCGGGCATTTTAAATACGACATGAAGAAAATGAACATTTCTATGCTGGCTTTTGCGCCACATAAGGGCTTTTATTCACCACAAGGCGTAGGTTGTTTAATAGTAAACGGCGACATCAAACTTGACCCAATCCTCTTCGGCGGAACCGGCACGAACTCGCTTGAACTGTATCAGCCGGAAACCTTGCCAGAGCGTCTGGAAAGTGGCACCTTAAACACGCCAAACATCCTTGCCTTTGGCGCCGGCATCGACTTTGTGGAAGAAAACTTTACAATGATTAAAGAAAAAATGGACGATTTGACAACCTTCCTCCACTACGAACTCTCCAAACTTCCGGTAAAAATCTACACTGCCACCGAGAACACAAATGGCGTGCTTGCATTCGGCATTGACGGGATAAACTCCGCCGATATCGCCACCATGCTGAATGAAAAATTTTGTATATGCGTGAGGGGCGGTTACCACTGCGCGCCGAAAAAACACGAAGCGCTAGGCACGCTCGACGAGGGCTTGGTCAGAGTCTCTTTCTCTGCCTACAACTCCTTTCAAGAGGTGGAAAAATTAATCTACGCCGTCAAGCATATTTTAAAGTACAACAAGCAAATTTAATCGACCTTCCTTTCAAATTCCAACCGCAACTCTTCTTTCTTATTTAAAAATAATCCGAAAAGAAAAGTGAAAAACGAAGAAATAAGAAATAAAAGTACAAACAAAAATAATCCTCGCAAAAAGACTTGAATAAATAAATAATTTTACTATTATTCTTTTATATATTCACAACTCTTATTTCTTCTTTCTTATTTTTTATTTCGAAATAATCCGAAAACAAAGGAAAAGAAGAGAAAAAAAAGAAGAAATAAGAAATAAAAGTACAAGAATAATCCTCGCCTATCGGTTCGGATTATTTTTGTCTGGTGCGGTTAAGAGGACTTGAACCTCCACTCTTTCGAACTGGAACCTAAATCCAGCGCGTCTGCCAATTCCGCCATAACCGCATATTTTATGATAAAGTTGATTGTATCATAAAATAAAAAGGAAAGCAAGTGTTTTCCTTCTTTTGGGATGAAATATATGCATTTTGTTTTTTAAGTGTTATTTGAAATCTTTGAAGATTTCTTCGTCTTTGTAAAGTTTTAGGTTGTAGTATTCGGCGATAAGTCCGATGATTTCGCCACATGAGGGCTTATCGTCTAGGGTGTAGATGTTCATCTTTAACAAGTTGTTTATCTCAATAAAACTGCCGGTTTCAAAGGTTAATTCAATCACGTTCCTTATTGAACTATGCACCGTCATTAGATTTCCAACGCCGAATGCATCGGATATCTTCTGATAGACCTCTTTCAATAGGTTATGTATGGCGCCCGGATTGAGTATCACTAGTTCCACAGCATAGCATAGATATTGAAATCCTAAGTGGTTGATTTTGCACCCAATTTTCACAAGCGCAAAGCGGATAACTTTTACCATTTCTTCATGCTCGCTCATTTTCTCCTCCTTTTAACAAGCCTTCATCGGCTTGACGAAAGAGATTATAGCACGAAAAATTAATATTTCCAAACGATTTTACAAATTAATTCCAAATATTTACAATTTTTTAAATAAAAGTTTGTTTCGTAATTCCGGAACCGCTCAAAACCTTGCACCAATTAAAGCAAAATACTTTTTAATTAGGCGTGTTTATATCTAGAAACGGCGATTTAAATCAATCCTGTTTAGTTCTGTTAAGGTAAGGTACCATATCACCATGCTACAACTAAATTTACCACTTTTGCACCATTTGCAATGCATTATTAAGGTGGGGAGAAAATATATATTAAATTCAAATCAAAAGCAAATAAAAAAGCGCTATGTACAGCGCTTAAATTTTGGCGGAGACGGTGGGATTCGAACCCACGTGCCGGTTCCCCGACAAACGCATTTCGAGTGCGTCCCGTTACGACCACTTCGGTACGTCTCCATGGAACATTTAATATTGAAAGGGAGTGATGTAGACACGTTAGAATTTATTAAAATTTCATGCTAGTAAAATATTAACATCAGATGAATTATAATACAACCCAGTCCTCTTTTTCAAGCGTTTTAAGTAAATTTTTCAATTATTTAGCGAAAATTTGCGTGCTTTTGTAGTCAAGGCTGAAAAATTTAGTAAATCATTCGATAATGAGGTTTTGCACCTATTTTTAACATAAGTCTATACTATATAGATATAAACTTTACGAAAATATACCAGTAATGTACTAAATTTGTAAAGTTTTTTATTGTCACGGCTTAATTAAACTTTTGCCTCGAGCATAACACCACTTTGTTGCGCGCTTTAATTAAATCTGCTTTTAAGGTTGGTACTTGCGCAAAGTGAGGTAGTCGTTGAAAATGAGGTAGTTATTGAAAATTGAGTTTACTTTTTTTGAAAGGTGTGGTAAAATGAGGACATGGATATTGTCGAGATTGTTAAAAAGCAGAGTTTTTTTCGCAAACTATATGAGAGCGCGCCCTCGCACGCCATACTTTTTCGTAGTGTTGATGAGCGTATGAACGAGGTGGCGCTGATTCTTACGGCGCTGGCGATAAACTATAAGACCTTTGAACTTTTCAACGAGTCAAGTGCGGAATATATCAGGGTGAAAAACGGCGCCGACATTGATATCAAAGTTTATCCAAAAAACAAAGAAAAGTTGCTGGTTTCCGATTCAAATGAAATTGTCAGCGAGGTGTACATTAAGCCAGCTGTGCATGAGAAAAAGGTCTTTATTATTAAGAATATCGACGCCTCCACCGAGCAGGCGCAAAACAAACTTTTGAAAGTGCTTGAAGAACCACCAAAAAATGTCTACTTCCTTTTAAGTTGCACTGACGACAACATTTTGCCGACGATTAAGTCGCGCTGTCAAACAGTGACTTTGGAAAAATTAGGCGAAGAAGATTTCAAAGCCATCTGCAAAAACCCACTTGCTGGAATGATAAGCGAGGGCTATGTTGGGCTTTACGAACAGTACGCCAAAATGCCGAATCTTGACGAAGTGGTGGATACGGCGGTTAAACTTGTGACGGAACTAAAGAATAGCGCTCAGGTTTTAAAATTTTCCTCAAAACTTTCTGCTTTTAAGGACGAAATACGCTTGATATTCAAAATTTACACCCTTTGCTTAGAAGATTTGATAAAGATTAAGACGGAGAAGGAGGACCTCTGCGTGCTGAAAACCTATATTGAGGCGCTTAGAAGTGTGGAAAGCGAGTTTTCGATAAATGCCATATGCGAAATTAACTCGCTTATATCCGACTTTATGCACAGGCGAGAGTCCAATGTCAATGAGCAAGTGGCGGTTGACAATTTACTACTTAAAATTTTGGAGGTAAAATATATATGCAAATAGAAGTTGTGGGAATTAAATTTAAAAACAGCAATCATATCTACAGTTTTTCGCCGAATGATATTCCGCTTAAGCGTGGCGACTATGCCATTGTGGAAACTGACAAGGGGCGCGACCTTGGCGTGGTGGTCAAAGAGCGATATATGATAAATGCTGAGGAACTGACAAGCGAACTTAAAAATGTCCTTTTTAAGGCGACCGACGAGCAGGTTAAAAAGGCGGAAGAATATGATAGAATTGCTGAAAAACTTTTGCCAAAGGTGGTTGGCATTGTAAAATCTTTCAATCTCGACATGAAAGTTGTTAAAGTGGAGGCGAATTTTGATAATTCCAAACTGATCGTCAACTTCACGGCGGATAATAGGGTGGATTTTCGCGAACTTGTCAAAAAACTTGCCGAAACTTTCAAAACGCGGGTGGAACTTAGGCAGATAGGCAGTCGCGATGAGGTTAGGATGCTTGGCGGATTTGGCCCTTGCGGGAAAATTTGTTGCTGTGTGCAAAATTTCGGCGAGTTTGACCATGTTTCCATGAAAATGGCGAAAAATCAAAATTTGTCGCTGAATCCTAACAGCATAAGCGGGCTTTGCAGTAAACTTATGTGCTGTATTGCCTATGAAAATCAAACCTATGTTGACTCGCTTAAAGTTATGCCGAAGATTGGCAGCACGGTTAAAACTAAGGACGGCGAGGGAGTTGTTGTCTATAACGACCTTCTCGACAGGCAAGTTGATGTTCGCTTTTCTAAGGGTGACGACAGCGAGGTTAAAACGTTCGACCTTAAAGATGTCAAGTTTTAGAGGTGGTGTATGAGCGAGCGCGTGGAAGATTTGCAGTGCGGTGGGCTAAAAATAATTCAAGATAAGGACCTCTACACCTTCACAAGCGACGCCGTGATATTGGCAAATTTTGTCAGGCTCAAAAAGGGCGAAACGGCGGTGGAAATTGGTGGAGGAAGCGGGGTCGTCTCCATACTTTTGTCGGCGAAAAATTCCTTTAAAAAAATAAAAATCTTTGAAATTCAAGAAAAAATGCAAAAAATTTGCGAAAAAAACATAATTTTGAACAATTTATCGGGGAAACTAGAATTAATTTGCGACGATGTTAAAAATTTTAAAAAGTATTTTGATGTCGGCTCGGTGGATGTTGTCTTTTCCAATCCGCCCTATTTTCCTATCTCAAAATTTTCCGCGAATGAGGTGAAAAAGATTGCCAAAGAGGAAGTTTGTCTTAATTTAAATGACCTTATTGAATGCGCGTCGAGTATGCTAAAATTTGGCGGGCGGTTTTACGTCGTCTATAAGGCGGAGCGCCTTGCTGAACTTATCTTTGCCTCGGAAAAGAGGAATTTGAAACTCAAAAAAATCTTCTTCACTGAGAATGGCAAGGGCGCTGTCAATCTGCTGGTCGCTGAGTTTCGTAAAGGCGGAGGCGACGGCGCGAATGTGCTATCTAACCTTGTCACCAACAAAAGTGACGGCGAGTTTTTGGAAGAGTTGAAAACACGAAAATTCCTAAATTAAAATATTTTTACCTCAAACACTTGATTTTTATTTTTCTGTTTGTTATAATGGTACGGACTTCGGGTGTTCCGCTGGGGCTGGAGGCTTTAAGAACATCATGTCGAAAATCTGAAAAAAGGAGATAAGTCATGGCTAATGTAATCGACCAAATTGAAAGAGAGAACATGAAAGAGAATCTTCCTCAGTTTTCCGTTGGTGACACTGTTAAGGTCAATGTCAAAATCAAGGAAGGCGACAAGGAAAGAATTCAGGCTTTTGAGGGCGTTGTGATTGCCAGAAAGAACGGTGGAATTAGAGAGACCTTCACTGTAAGAAAAATTTCTTATGGCGTAGGCGTGGAGAAAACCTATCCTATCCATTCACCAAAAATCGCTAGCATTGAAGTGATAAGAAAAGGCAAACCAAAGAGAGCAAAACTCTATTATGTTAGAAATCTCACCGGAAAGGCAGCCAAAGTTAAATCGGCAGACAATAAGTAGTGAAAAAAAGAGAACGCGTGTTCTCTTTTTCGTATATATAATAGTAAATTAATTCTGATTATATAGGAGATAATATGAAGGTTGTTTTTTGGAAACATCATACTGAACTTTTTTGGGGTGGAACCATAATAATATTTTTAGCATTATCATTTTTTATAATAGGATTAATTTTTACGATTTTAAATATGAATTATTTTCCAATTTTGCTAGTAGGAATAATTTTATGTATTCTAGCGTTATATATGTTTTTTTGTGAAAAACGAACTTTATCAAAGGTAATTTATTCCGAAGAAGGCATAGAGTGGAAATGGTTGAATAAAAGCATTGATTATATTAAATGGAGCGAAATTACAGATGTAAAAGCCATATCTCATGGCGCCACAGTTTATAATTTATCTTTCATTGCTAGAGATAGGCATATAGATGTTGGTTTAACAAAAAAAATGTATAATGCAATTATGATTGTTTGTCCTGAGCCAAATATAAAATTTCAAATAAAGAGTTTAAGAGAATTCAAGCATCTTCATAAAAATGATGAATAATAAAGGAAACTATAAGTATTTAACTGAAAGTTTTTTATAGTTGAATGTTATTGTAAGTTATGATAACTTTTTTCCAAATCTTTTGTAGTATATGGGTTTATGGCTTTTTACTTGATTTTATTATATAAATTTGCTTTTAGGTTTGTTTTTTATTATAATATGTTTAGGTTATTGGAGTTATATGAAGAAAAATTTAAGAGCGATTTTGGTCGCATCTATTATATTGATAATAATTGGCGTTTGTGTTTTTTTGTTAGAAAATTATATTGGGATAGATTCGCAAAGTGTTATGTCTATAATATTTTCAGTGCTTTGCGGGCTATATCTAATTGGTCTAATTGTGTTTTTTATTTTGAATAAACGAAAAGCGGTTGTTAAAGTTGTGGAATTTAATGCGCCTTTCAATATGACGCCTGCCGATGCGGGTTATGTTATCGATAAAACTGTCGATGATAAGGACATCAGCGCGCTTTTAATATTTTGGGCGGAAAGAAAATATCTTGAAGTTTATGAAAAAGATAAAAAAGTTATAATTTTAAAAAAACTTAAAGACGCAGACGATCAGATGAAATCCTATGAGAAACTCATGTTTAACACAATTTTTAGTGGCAAAAGTGAGGTTGTTTTAAAAGATTTACCAAACATCATTAAGCCAATCGCAAACAATATTAAAAATTTAATAAAAACAGAAAATCATAACAAATATTTTAGTTCCAAGGTGGAAAGCGCTTCCATGTGGTTTACACTCGGCATAACTTTGACACTCGTCTTTCTTTCCTACTTTTTTGGAAACGGCGGAATACTTTCTATTGTTTTGGGAGTTTTGATATTTTTAATCAGCACTTTCTTTTCTTCTGTTGCAAATCGGATGTATTTGCAAAAAAAGTTGAAAATTTTTATCCTATATATCGTCGGCATAGTTTTGTTTTTAATTTTGGCTTCGCTCAATCTGATTTTTTCGATAAATGACCTTTATGTGACAATCTTAATTGCCATTGTCTCTTTGCTGTGTCTTGTAACATATATTCTTTGTCCTTTGATGGAATATCACAACAAGGAAGGTAAAAAGGTTATAGGGCAACTTTTGGGCTTGAAAGAATATTTGGAGATAGCGGAAAAGGAAAGATTGGAAGCGTTAATACAAGAAGAGTCAAAACATTTTTATGATGTCATTCCTTTTGCGTATGTTTTAAATGTCAGCAACAAGTGGATAGAAAAATATAATTTTGCCAAAACGATAAGCAAAAAGGAAAGGCGCGAATTGGCACTGGCGATAGGAATGTTAGCAACTATCTTTATATTTGGAGAAGGGGTGTCAATATTTGGCGGATTATTCGGCTCTTCCTCAAAGAAAAAGAAGAAAAAATCTTAATGGGTTTATCTGGTCCAGTTGTTTCTTTCGCTTGACTTTATAACTTTTTTATGTTATATATAAACGATTATATTTTTCGGAGGCAATAATGGAAGAAAATTTATCGAGCGAGATTGAAATTAGAAGGCAGAAAATTGAAGATTTAAGAAAAGCAGGCGAAATTCCATACAAGGAAAAGTTTGAAAGAACTTGCACGATAAGCGAGGCGAGAGGGAAGTTGGGCGAGCATGTGAAGATTGCTGGGCGCATTGTTTTTCGTCGCATTATGGGCAAGTTTGGCTTTTGTCAGATAAGAGACATCTACGACAAAATTCAAATTTCGGTTGGGCGAAACGAGTTTAGCGAAGAGGACTATAATTTCTATAAAAAGATGATAGACATCGGCGACTTTATCGGCGTTGATGGCGAGGTGTATGAAACTCAGACCGGCGAAGTGACAGTCAAGGCGGAGAAGATAACCCTTCTAAGTAAAACTTTAAGACCGCTTCCAGAAAAATTTCACGGCGTGGTTGACACCGAGATAAAATATCGCCAGCGCTACCTTGACCTTATCACGAACGAAGATTCGCGCAAGATTTTTCTAACGCGCAGCAAGGCGGTTTCCTTTATCAGGCGTTTTTTGGAAGAAAATGGTTTTATCGAGGTGGAAACGCCGATTCTTCAAACCAGCGTTTCGGGCGCAAGTGCCAAACCATTCTTCACGCATCATAATGCACTTGACATTGAGTGCAATTTGCGCATTGCCACGGAGTGCCACTTAAAGCAGTGTATCGGCGCTGGCATTGACAGGGTGTTCGAACTTGGCAAAGATTTCCGCAACGAGGGCATAGATCCGTCGCACCTTCAAGAATTCACGCAGGTGGAGTGGTATGCGTCCTATTGGAACTACGAAAACAACATCGCTTTCTTCCACGATATGCTGATTAAACTTATGAAGGAGTGTTTGGGCACAACAAAAATTTCCTATCAAGGTCAAGAGATTGAGTTCGACGGCGAGTGGCCTAAGATAGACTATGTGGCAAGAATGCGCGAGATTTTAGGTTGTGATTTTCTCGACATAGACGATGTGGACGCGCTTAAAAAGATTATCGTGGAAAGGAAACTCTTTTCCTATGGTGAACTTGAAGAGTGCAAAACGGTGCGCACGCTTATCGACTATGTGTACAAGCGTAAAATCCGCGCCGACATTGTTAACCCAACAATTCTTTATAACTACCCAGCCTCACTTATTCCACTTGCAAGGCGCAACGATAAGGACGACAGAATCATCGACGTTTTCCAAGTTGTGGCGGGAGGTGCGGAACTAGTTAAGGCGTACTCCGAACTTGTTGACCCAATCGTGCAAAGAAAGACGCTGGAACTTCAACTTCAAGAGAAAATGGCGGGCGACGAGGAGACTATGGACGTGGACGAGGACTTCTTACTTGCCATGGAGCATGGTATGCCACCAATCTCAGGACTAGGCTTTGGTATAGATAGATTTTTGCAATTTATCTTCGACAGACCAAACATTCGCGACGTCGTACTGTTTCCTCTTATGAAATAGTTTTAAGGTAAAAAAATGGACGCGGTAATGGCGCCCATTTTTATTTGCGTTAGTTTAAAATTTTTTAGTTGAATGAAAAATATCTTTAATGTTTTCAAGATTTTTTGATTTGATAGGATTGTTTTCAAATTACATTAAATTTATTTAAATTAATTTGATTTTTTATTCTAATTTATAATTAAAATTGAAGATTTTTAGCTTGAATTTTTTAATTGAACTGACAATTTTATAAAAATATTTAATTTTTGCTAAAAATTTTAAATTGAGAAAGAAAATTTTACTTAAAAACGTTTTAGAAATCCATTTTACACGCTTATGCTTCTTTTTTCTCTTCCTCCTCTTTTAAGATGT
The DNA here is from genome assembly GCA_944349515.1 of uncultured Clostridia bacterium. Taxonomy (GTDB): domain Bacteria; phylum Bacillota; class Clostridia; order Christensenellales; family UBA1242; genus Caccovivens. Next base: position 22,424 of record CALVNE010000010.1, read on the forward strand.
CAACGATATCGAGCATTCTTCGCTTTTTGATAAATCGAAGTTCTAAGAGCATATATGCCGAAAGAATTATCGCAAGTGAGGAAAAAATTATTCCGCCAATTCCGCTATAGAACGCCGTTTCGGGCGTGACGCCGTTGAGGCACAAGAGTGCGCTTTGGCAGAGGGAAAGCGAGATAAGTCCGTCCGAAAGTGTGAAGGGTGGTAAGGCGCTATAACAATTGAAAGGAATCGATATTAATATACTTGGTCAATCTGTTTTTTCTTTAAATTGATTAACCTTTAATGTTAGACGGCCTCTAGTTAGTTTTAGGTATGTTTCAAATAAGATATTTGCCAAAAACTTTTGCTTCGACAAAAATATTCCTTATTATTTAAAAGTCGCTAAAATGTTTTTTGCGTAAGGATATATAATGGAATAATCTTAAACATAAGGAGGGCAAAATGCCATATATAGTCACAGAGCCGGTTAAAATTCCGGGCACAAAACTGGGGTATGCCGTTTATCCATATCAAAAACATTTTTTAGACAAAAATAAGAATGGTGACGACAATACCGCCAAACTACTCATTTTTGAAATGAAAAATAGCAAATTTATTGAAGTGGAGAAAACGCTTTTTGAGAAGGAGTTTACTTTAAGTATGCAGAACGCCAAAGTTGTGGATAATATTTTGAAAAAATTCATTGTGGAGCATGAAAGATATGTCGACAATGTGGAGGCAATGAGCGAGTTTTTCTCTGTTACCACAAAAAAGATGGGCGCATAAGTTATTTTCCTTGAAATTTTCGCCGAATTGTGCTATCATTCATTAAAGATGAAAGCGCAATCTTACATAAACCCAAGACCGTTTTTCTATAGTTTTTTAGCGTTACTTTTCTCAATATCGGTGACGCGATATATCTTTAACCTCAGCATTCCGCACATCTCTTTGCTTGTTTGTGTGCTGGTCGCTTTAACGGCAATTTTGATTGTGTTTAAAAAATTTTTCATCCTTTTTTTGATGATAACCGTCATGCTGTTTGGAGGGTGCTGGTACTTTGTTGGCGTGAACCTCTTTGAGGGAGAGTCGTTTGAGGGCGAAGTGACGGTTGTCGGCAGGCTTTCTGATGATGTTGACTATGAAGAAGGCGAAACAACTTACCTATTAAAAGATGTTTCTGTCAACGGCAAAAGTGTGAAAAATATCGAACTATTTGTGCAAGGTGAAGGCAGAAATTTAAATGTCGGCGATGTCATATCCTTTAACGGAGTGCTGGAAAAAACCGACCTTTTCAATTTAAACTACTTTAACCTCACCTACTATCGAAACAAGATTGGCTACACGGCGGAGGTGGATATCTCCAATGTCACCACGCTGTCGAATGAAATCAAACTTGTGGAAAGGTTTAGGTTGCGCGTTAAGGACTTACTAGTGGAAAACATGGGCGTCGACAACGGCGCCACGGCGTATGCGGTTCTATTCGGCTACACCAACGACATCTCTTCCGACACCTATTCCGCCTATCAAGACGCTGGAATTTTACATCTTCTCGCCGTATCCGGACTTAACGTCACCTTTTTAATTTCGCTTTTAGGCTTCATACTAAAACTTTTCAAAGTGAACAAATGGACGAATTTTTTGGTATGCTTTGGCGTGCTTATCATCTATGCCTATCTTTGTTCCTTCGCGCCGAGCATATTAAGAGCGGGAATAATGGGCATAATCTTCCTTGCTTGCCAACTTTCCGGCAAGTGCTATGACAGTTTGAACACGCTAGGCGTTGCTGGCTTACTAGCACTCGTTACCTCTCCGCTTTATGCCTTCGACGTCGGCTTTTTGATGAGTTATTTTTGCGTCATCGGAATCATACTTCTAAGCCCATTCTTAACCGCTTTCTTTAAAAAGATTTTTCCAAAGTTTGTGGCGGAGTCGCTGGCAGTTTCCACAAGCGCCACCATTGCCATACTGCCATTTTTAGCGTTGATGTATTCAAAACTGAACTTGTTAACCTTCTTCACCAACCTTTTAACTGTGCCGATTTTTGGCGTCGCGTATCCATTTTTATGCGTCGCAGTGGTTATCTGTCTCATCATGCCGTTCATGGGCTGGACGCTCACTGTGTGCGGATTTTTGTTTACCCTTGTCAATTTAATTGCCGGCTTTTTCGCGCAAACGCCTCTCACCGTCCAACTGACGCCATTTAACGCCATGCTCTCTGCGCTCATCTTTTTAATTCTCTTTTCGCTGAGTCAGTTTTTCATGGTATCCGCGCGCGGGAGGGTGATTTCCTATGTTTCGCTCAGCGCTGTCCTCTTAGTTGTCAGCACCATTTTTGCGCTGGTGCCGATGTGCTCAGCGGGAATGCTGTTCATGCAGAGGATACGTGATGAAGGAACCTATGCCATTCTTACCAATTCACAACATGAAACCATAATTCTTGATGGTTCATGGAGTTACACTGACCTAAGTAGGTCGCTAGAATATGTTTCGGCATATGCCGTTCTTGGCAATGTTCAAGTCAACAATGTGCTGACCGAAGAGGCGCAAAATTTCTTAAACATTTCCAACTTTTCTCACGAGGGCGCGACGAATCGCGAGGGCACAACCATATTTGAATACAACAAAACCTATTATCTCGGCAATTTTAGTTTAAGATATCTAAGTTTCAACAATTCCTTTGCGGGGCTTGAGGTGGGCTTTGATGATATTCTTCTTTTAAGGGTGTCAGACAAAATCTCGGACGAGGCGAAGGAGTATCTTTCGTCCGTGCCTTACGATGTCGTTTTCACAAATGGCGCCGATTTTTCTAATTCATCGGCGGTGCTCGTGAATAAAGGTGTGAGCGAGTATTCGCTTGACGAGAATAAGAGCATTTACCTGTCCGTGAGGGATAGCGAAGTAAATTTAAGGAGGTTACACGCATGAAAACACTATCGCAAAGACTAGCAAAAAAAGTCGAGCCTTGCTACCTTATACAAGGCGAGGATATTCTTTTGTATGATAAGGCGCTAAAACTTATTAAAAACGCCTGCCATTTGCAACTTGAAGAGTTCAACTTCACAAAATTCGACGACGACAACTTTAAAACCGACCTTGTCATCGACACTTTGGAAACCTTGCCAATGGGCAGTGAGAAAAAAGTGGTGCTTTTAAAGAACCTTTCAAAGGTGCCAGAGGACTTTAAGAAAAAACTCAATGCCTATTTAAAGTCACCTCAGCCCACGACTTGTCTTGTCATCTTCGACTTTTTCAACATTTTCAACTTCATAATCAGTGAAAAGGTCAGCGCCAAACGCTTGGACGAGGCAAGTTTATCGAAAATTATCGAATCGGAACTTGAAGGCGCGGGTAAGGCGATAGATAAAAGAGCGCTTTCGCTTCTCATCTCCTATTGTTGCGACTATTACTCCCTCATCGCCAGCGAACTTGAAAAGTTGAAAAATATTGACAGCGAGGTAATTTCCGTTAAGGATATTGAAAGTATGGTCAACAAAGAAACAGAGTTTTCAGTGTTCGAACTGTCTGAAGCGCTTTCAAAGCGAAATGTCGGCAGAGCGGTGGAACTTTTGAACCTTATGGAGAAAGATACAAAAACTTTTTCGCTAATACTCAATCATTTTAGGCGGATGTTTTTTGTGGCAATTTCCAAGGATACCGACCAAGAACTCGCCAGAAGTTTGAATGTAAAAGAGTACGCTATCATAAAGGCACGGGAACTTGGCAAAAACTTTTCCAAAATTCAACTTAAAAACATCTACGAACTTTTGTGCGACGTCGATTTTTACATCAAAAACGGGCAAATGCAGATAGAAAACGCGCTGTATTACTTGATTTTCAGCATTCTTTATGCGTAACATTGGTGCGGACACCAACACGGCGAAAACTGCGCTTTTGCTCGTTTTCGAAACGAGTTCGAAAAGCATCGCGTTTACGCTTGTTTTCGCCATTGCGGGGCCCCCCGAAAATGTCTACCATTTTTGGGGTAAGTTTAGCGACCAAACGAAACCGCATTCCGCTTTGCTCCATTGGCGATTTGTCGCGACTCAAAGAGGTTTTGATTAGAGCGGAAATTTACTTTTGCTAAAATAATCTACTTTTCTTCAACGCGACGCTTACGTCTTCTAAATTAATTTTTAATTTTCGTATAGGAGGGCTTTGCCCAACTTAGAAAATTAAAAATCACACTCGTGGAAGAGGACAAGGCGGAGAAACCGACGGAGTAGCGGTTAGGAAAATTTTAATTTTCCGTGTCCGCGTTAAACGCAGTCGGTGTCTGTCCTTATTTGCTCGGCTCCTCGTCAAGGTAGGTTGCCATGTTGTCGGCAATATGAAAGAGAAAGGCGATTGGATAGCGGTAATAGACATCGCCAAGGCGGACGCTGTTTTCTTTGATTCTCGGGTCAAAACCGCCCATGTGCCAATTTATCGCCATTGCCTCCTCGCGCGTAAGGCGCATAAAGCCAGAGATCATATACACCGACTTTTCGCCGTGCCCGTAAGGCAAACTGTCCTCAATGCGGAAGTATGGCTCTTGCACCCACTGTCCGTCCTTTTTAACGTTTTTCAAATCTTTGACGTAGAAATTTACCTTGCAGATATCGTGCAGTAGGGCGATTATTGCCACGCTTTCTGGCGAAATCTTTTGCGTGTAGTCGCCATACTCCGCCTCCAAAAGTTTAACAAAGCGCTTGTAAACGTTTATGCTGTGCTCGCACAGTCCGCCCTCATACGCCGAGTGGTTGCGGGTGCTTGCCGGTGCGCGAAAAAAGTCGGAGCGCTCTAAAAAATCTAAAAGTTCGTCCGCGCCATCCCGCTCGATATTGTCGAAATAAATCTGTCTAAATTCCTCTTTTATTTCCTCTAAATTTCGTTCTTCCATGGTTTTCTCCTTAAATATTTTTATACTTCAATTTTAGCATAACTTTATATTTAAAACCAACAAAATAAACAATTAAAAGCATTAAAAAGTGAAGTATTGTTGAGAGATTCCAGAAAACTTACAGTTTTTAGCGAAGATGAATCGTCTATTCGCATTTGTGGAAGATTTGAAAGTATTGTAAATTACATATCTTTCTTTAATCAATATTCAACAATCAGTGCCAAATTCGTGGGAAATTGCGCATTATTTTCAAAAAAGGTATTGACACCGCCCGCGTTTTATTATATAATAAAAACAACAAAATAGGAGGTTTGTGCTTATGGCAAGTGAAAGATTAACTGTTTTAGAAAGAGTAAAAAAGTTTGTTGAATGGGCAAATGGCGAAGGTAAGGATTCGGTTACCACTGTGCGCGGAATGGATGGAGATAGCGGCGCTTATCTTGTGCCAGATAAGTATAAGGACGAAGAAATGCGTGGGTTAGTTGTTCTGGTAACAAAACCTAACAAAACTGGAAAGTATGATTATTATTTTGCTAATGGCAAGAACGCAAAAGTTGTAGCGAAAGCGGATTTGTCGCTTAGTTGTTCTGCTGTTTGTATTAATAAAATAAAGTTAAATAATCCGGACGAAGAATGTAAAATTGTAAGTTACATGGGAAGAAAAACTAGAAATACTGTCAATTTAACTTGTCATCCTGAAATAAAGAGAAATGAATTTAAAGAGAACGCTGGTAAGATTGTAGAAGCAATAAAAGAAGCGGGAAAGAAAAACTGGGGAACTGATCTTGTTTTATCTAGCACAGCACTTGTTGTTGAATCGCCTAACAATGAGAAAGACAACGAAACCAATGGGGAAGATATGTCAAACGCTGAGCCAGAAGAGAACGGCTTAACTCCCGATGAAGTTGAGGACGAAAGCACGGGGAAAGGCGAGAAAAAAGTATCGCCAAACGCTGAGCGAAATTTGGATAAATCAACTAAAAAAATGTTTGCTAGATTAGTTGAAACGACAAAGCAGATGTTGTCGAAAAAAGAAAAAGCGCCTAAAACCTATGCGCCGGGCGAAAGACGAGGTGTAGCGAAACATCCTATTCCAAAAATGGTGACGCTAGAGGGCAACGATAATTTTGCGGGATACATTGAGTTTGAAAATGTGCCGGTGTCTGCTCGTGAAGATTTAAAAACGCCAAGAAAGTTTCGCGGAACAGCGAGGGTAGAGCAAAAGCACCTTAAAAAAATGGATGAATACAACAAGGGTGTTAAGGATAATCTCCAGCAGTTATTAAATGAGCGAAGCGAAATAAAGAGCCAACGTACCAACGTCAAAGGCAAAACTGAAATTGACAAATTGAATGCGCGCTTAAAAGATGTGGAAAATAAAATAAATGAAACTTTTAGGAGCGAGCTTAAAAAACAAATTGTACGCCTTTATATAAGCAAAAATCCGGGCAAGAACGGTAAAACCGACTTCTATGTGGAGGTTGGCGAAAAATTGCCGACAGGTAATGAGTTAAAAAATATTAAACCAGAGAATTTACAAAAACTTAGAGATTTTGCGAGATTAAGCTGGCAAAGCAAACTTTCGGTTGCGCACACCTACTCCGATTACAGCAAGTTCAGCGCGGAACAAAAGGAATATGATATCCCTGCAACCAGTCACGACCTTGTCGTTTTTGGCAAAAATAGAGAACTTCAAAATTTCTTGAATGCTATGCAAGCGGTGGATAAGCAAAAGGGAAATAAAACCGCTTATCATGACTACCTTGGCGACGTGTTTGGCGACGAGGTTTCCGCAAAATTAGACGAGCAGAAGAATAAAACGGTAAGGTCGGAGAAACTCTTGAAAGGGTCGGGAATTTTTGAGATGTCAAAATTGGCAGTAACTGTTGGCATTCTCAGTGCCGCTGTTGGGCTATTTGCGGGTTCTCAGATTGCTGGCGCTAGTGCTGACGCTGTCAATCAAGGTATAGTTTCTGACAGAGTTTCAGCGGGCGCCACGCAGTATGTGCAGACCATGCAGAAAAATGAATATGCTCCTACAAATTCGGGCAATAACAACGGCGGAAGCGATGCAGTTACATTGAGCGACGAAACTATCACTAGTTTCCGTGGCACCGCTACGCTCTTCAACTACAAGCGCGTAAACACGCCGGACAACGTGGTCATCGACACCTCAAGCAACAGTTTAATATCTAAACTCTTTAACTCCAATAACGCGCAAACTTTTGGATATGATGCCAAGGCGGTCACCAACGAACTTATGTCGAATTTCGGCAATCAAATTGCATATGCAAATCTATTTAATGGGCTGCCGGCCGACTATTCTCTGCAAGAGCTCGAGAGTGCTTATAGCGTGCTCGGCAAGGCAGTTGGAACCGAAGTGAAAACAATGGGAACAAAGTCCATAAACGGCACCCCTATCACCTACGGCGTGGTTGTTTATCCTAACGGCACCACCGATGACACCTCATTTACGAAATTCCTTCAAAGCAAAGGTGTCAGCACGGAGAATGCTGCCGCTGCTGTTGCCGCATATGACCTTGCCTACCAAGAGGCGTACGCTGCTGCTGAAAATCAAAACATCATTGTTGAAGAGCCGGTTGTGGAGTACGATATTACCGAAAACGATATCACCGCCGACGTCAATGAGGCACTAGCCGAAATCGGCGCACAAACTGAAATTGAAACAATTTTGAATATAAGTTACAAAGAAAATGAAAAAAATATTATGGAGGGCGAGTTGTTCGGGCTTGACAGCGAAGGCAATCTCGTACAAGTGTCCTTTAAAAACGGCGCGGACTTCCAAATTGAGGTCACCGACGCAAACGGCATTGTCAGCGCTTTAAACAACGCGATTGAAAATAGCAACGTGCAAACGAATGTTTATCGCTCAATCGACTCGATAAACGGACTCTCCGTGTCGTGGAAGCAAAACGCCGAGAAGTATATTGGCGAGAAGTTCGGCGAGGCAAGCACCGGCTTGTATTACAACTTTGAAGCGAAACAAGACGCTGACGGCAAAGGGTATTATGATGTGAAGGTTGCCTCAGTCGGCGGGGACACTTTGTCAGTGACAACAGCGGAACTCAACGTATACACCTACGATAAATTGTCGGTAACAGTTGGCGACATTGTGAAGTCAGCGCTTAGTGGTGTTAACAGAAAGATTGCGGGGTCCTCAACTTGCTACACCTTAACAAAAGACACCACAAATCTTAAGCCTGTGCTTTACGCAAACGAACTTAACGAGGCAAGCATAAACGAAATCAAGGCGGAACTTTCGGGTAACACAAACACATCAAGCGTGCTTTACAGCACCGATAAATACAATGTTGTGCTTGACGTCAGACACAACCCAGAGCGCAACCGTTAATTAAAGTTCTTATTTAATTTATCCTTGCGCCAATTTCCAATTACTCCATTAGTATTTTAAAATAAAACACTTCAACTTTCTTCCACCATGTGTGGGAAACGGTTGAGGTGTTTTTATTTAGGCACGCAAGAATAACACGAATGAAATGAGTGTTTTCTTATGCAAAAATTTTCTATGCGATTTTTTAGTCAATGTTTAAAAATTCGGCAAAATTTACATCACTTTGCAAAGTAGGCAAGCGAGAATGGTGCCAACAAGCGAGCATAAGAGGGCGACGGGTATGGCGTAAAAGAGTTTTTTCACCTTGGTCTGCGACAGATAGACTGTGGCAACGTAGAAGATTGTTTCGCTACAACCCATAATCACGCACGCGCACCTTGCAATGTAACTGTCGGCGCCGTAGGTGGTAAGCACGTCCTCAAGTAGCGCGTAACTGCCGCTGCCGGTGAAGGGGCGCAGGAGCACAAGTTCGGTAAGTTCGGGCGGTATTCCCAGCGCATTGAATATCGGCGAAAGCACCTCTGTTAGCCATGTGGTTATTCCGCTTACGCGTAGAAGTGCCACCGCAATCATTATCGACGCGATGAAGGGGAAGATATCCACAACAAGTTTAATCGCTCCCTTTGCCCCCTTCACAAAGTGGTCATAGGTGTTAATGCGCTTATATATGCAATAGGCAAAAAGCAGAATAAAGAGAACGGGAAGAATGTAGGCGCTCATTTCTTTTTCCGCCCTTTAAGTTTCTGCCGTAGCCTCTCAATGCCATGCACAAGTAGTATCCCCATTACAGTGGTGGTTATGGTGACAATAACGGTGGGCAAGATGATGTCGGCGGGGTTGGCGCTTCCGGCGCTCGCACGTAGTCCTATCACCGTTGTTGGTAAAAGTTGAATGGAGGTTGCGTTGATAACAATCAGCATTATTATGGCAAAGTTCGCCTTGCCGGACTTATCGTCGAGTGCCTGCATCGCCCTAATTCCCATTGGCGTGGCGGCATTTCCAACACCCAGCATATTGGCAGATATATTCAGTGCAATCAATTTTTGTGTTTCTTCGTTGTCCACTTTAAATATTTTCTTAATCGCCGGACGCAAAAACTTGGCGAGTTTGTTAGATAGCCCGCTGGCGTCGATGAGTTCAATAAACCCCAACCACACAACATACACCGCGCATAGTTCTATGCACAGTTCCAGCGCGCCGGTGGACGCCCCTATCATTTCGCTCAGCATGGCGGATGGGTTGATGATCAATAGCACAAGCATGGACGCCAGCATCATCACAAGCCAGAAGATATTCATACTTATTTTTATGCCGAAAGCGCAAAAAAAAGACATAAATGGCAATTTTAAGGAGCAAGCAGAAATAATTGAATAGTTTTTGTTCAAAGAAGATTTCAAAATAAAAGATTTAGTTTTTTGATTCAAAAAAAATTTTTTAAAGAAGAAAAATTTAAATTTTTTAATAAGCAATTAAAATCCTTTATAAAATAACAATTCTAATTCCAATTTTAACAAAAAAAATGTGGAAAAGTGGATAAATATTGATAAAATTTGACTTAGAAAGCAAAATTTGCTACACTATCTGCATGGAAAATTATATGATTGACGTCCACGCGCACTTGAACGATTTTGACGATATGGAAAAGGTTATCTTAAACTCTAACCAGAACGGCGTTAAAAAAATTATCACAGCGGGCTATGATTTGTCCTCTTCGCGAAAATGCGTGGAGATTGCTTCGCAGTATGAAAATGTTTTTGCAGTTGTCGGCGTGCACCCAGAAAATGTCGACGCGTTAAAAGGCGACTATCTATCCGCTCTGCAAGATTTAGCAAAGAACGACAAGGTGGTGGGCATTGGTGAAATTGGTTTAGATTATCACTACACAAAGGAGAACAAGGGTAAACAAGCGCAAGTTTTAATAGAGCAAATTGAACTTGCAAATAAGTTGAACTTGCCGATTGTTGTGCATAGTCGCGACGCCATGAGCGATACTTTAGAAATTCTAAAATCGCATATGCCGAGCGCCGGCGGGCTTATGCATTGCTACAGCGGAAGCGTGGAAAGTGCCAAGGAACTTTTAAAACTCAACTTTAGTTTTTCCTTTGGCGGGGTGTGCACATTTAAGAATGCTAAAAATGTCTGCGAGGTGATTGCGTCTTTGCCATGCGAGCGAATTATGCTGGAAACCGACTGCCCGTACATGGCGCCGGTACCACACCGCGGGGAGCGAAACGAACCAAAATTTCTTCCGCATATTTTAGAAAAAATTGCCGAGATAAAGGGTGTTAGTTTTGAAGATATGGCAACTAAAACAACACAAAACGCCGAGCGGTTATTTAAAATTTAACTTGTGATTTGTGCTTGAAAAAATTATATAAAAAATATTATAAAAACCGAAATTAACAAAAATTAGCGTAAAAAACCGCAAAAAAAATGAAAAAAATGTGATTTTTTTAAAAAAAATACTAAAATTTCTAAAAAATGCTAATTTAATGGTAGAAAATATTATCAAACAATGCTAATTTATTTTCTTAAATTAAAATAAAAAATTAACAAATAAGATAAATATATGAAATGTGAAATTTTTGCTTTTTAATTAAATACTTTAAAAAAATATAAACTCAAAAAGGAAAGAAAAATGTTTAATTTTAAAAAGAAATATGGTCAAAATTTTTTAACAGATAAAAATTTGTTGAATGCCATAGTTGGCGACGCCGAGGTAGAGGAGGACGATTTTGTTATTGAAATCGGCGCTGGCGCGGGCGCGCTAACCGAGGTTATCTCATCACGCGCCAAAAAGGTGGTAGCGTTTGAGATAGATAAGGACCTTGAAGAAACGCTAAATGCTTTGAACCTAAAAAATGTCACTTTCCGATTTGAAGATTTTATGAAGGTGGACTTAAAGGAGTTTAAAGAGTCGTTTAAGGTTGTGGCAAATCTTCCTTACTACATCACAACGCCTATAATCTTCAAACTTTTGGAAGAAACCGACAATCTTATTTCGCTCACCGTAATGGTGCAAAAGGAGGTTGCCGAGCGTATGGTGGCGGACACTTCTGGCGACTACGGCGTGCTGTCGGTTATGCTTGCCTTCTACGGCGAGGCAAAGATAAACAGAATCGTTAAACGTAATATGTTTTATCCAGAACCGAATGTCGACAGTGCGGTGGTAACGCTTAAAATCGAAAAAAAATACGATATCGACAAAATTGCCTTTTCTAAATTTGTGAAAACCGCCTTTTCCATGCGCCGAAAAACGCTTTTTAACAATCTTTCAACCATATACTCAAAAGACCTTTTAAAGCAGACTTTCACTGAAGACTTTTTAAAGCGTAGGGCAGAAACACTGACGATAAACGAGTTTGTGGAAGCGTATAAAAAAATTTCAACCGACGGTTGAAATTTTCAGTGAAGGCGAGGTGGCGCCTCGCAGTGAAGGAACGCTGGCGCGTTCAGTGAAGGTGGACCTTCGGTCCGCAGTGAAGGAAAGGCAAAGCCTTTCAGTTGTGGTAGGTTTTAGAGCAAGTGAACAGTGAAAAGTTGTGGTGGGGTTTGAATGCGTAATTTCTAAGATTAAATGATTAAAATTGCAGTCTTGTGATGGGGCGCTAGAAAGAAATTTTGTTTCAAAATTTCTTTGGTGGACTTGCCTTTTTTGTTTTTATATAATAGGTAGTTTAATCGCAAGTCCACAGCGCGCTTTCGCGCGCCTAGCGCCCACACAAACATAAGCGGAACGAATAAAAAAATCAAAAATAAATTAGCGAAAGAAAAATTTTTATAAATGTTGTTGAAATTTGCTTTGAAGGTTTTGTAAAAGTTTTGTTATATTATCAATACTCTCAAAAAATATACCAATGTTGGAAATCTTTGATTTTCCTTCCCTGAACGCACCTGCGTTCCTTCACTGTGAGACAAAGTCTCACCTTCACTGCAAACCAACGGTTTGCCTTCACTTAAACGCGATAGCGTTTGTTTGACTACTTTTTATAAGGGCGGCAATTTAAAAGGTTAGATAAAGA
>CALVNE010000011.1 GCA_944349515.1 uncultured Clostridia bacterium
TTTGCCTTCACTTAAACGCGATAGCGTTTGTTTGACTACTTTTTATAAGGGCGGCAATTTAAAAGGTTAGATAAAGAACAGGAAATTTGATTTATCAAATCTCTTAGATATCGAATCTCGTCATCATCTCTGCCACAAGCAAGTTCCATGGCGAGGTATGTGGCAAGAAGTATCATGCCTTCCTTTTCGTCCATACCTTTTTATATTCACGCCTTTTGAAAAGTGTTTTATCAAAAATTTTTAAATAAAAAAATAGTGAAAAACTTGACATTCACATTAGACCCTCTTTTTAAGATTATACAAGAAAAAGAACATATTGACTACGGAAATCAATATGTTCTCGTTTTTTATTCGTTGTCCGTCTTTAGCAAATAACATCAATTCTCACTATCTTTGTATCATTTAAAAGATATAAGCGTTGCCATTACGAATGGCAGCATGGTTTTAGCGCCTCTACTCACTGAAGTAATGCATGGCGTATAAGTCTTAAAATGTTTAACTATTTGAGTGTATTATAAGTTAAAGTTAGGTTTGAATTTTATAATTAATTTAATCCTCTAGAGGCAAAACCTCCACCGAAAAAGTGGCAGAAATTTCCGGGTAGATTTTGGCAGTGACTTTGTAAGTGCCAAGGTTTTTGATAGCCTCTTTAAGTTCAATTTTCTTTTTGTCTAGCGTTATGCCAACCTTATTAAGCGCCTCGGCAATTTCCTTGCTTGTCACCGAGCCGAACATTTTACCATTTGTGCCGCATTTGATTTTCAGGGAAATGATTTTCCCTTCAATTTCCTTCGCTAAAAGTTTTGCGCTTTTAATCTCCTCTTGTTTGTGAAAATCTTTGGCGATTTTTTGCCCCTTGTTTTCGTTGAGGGCGCTGGTGTCGGCGCGCTTGGCAAGATTACTTTTGAAAAGATAGTTGCTGGCGAATCCGTCGGCAACTTCCTTTATTTCACCCTTTTTGCCGGTCCCTCTGACATCTTTAAGTAATACAACTTTCATTTTTGCTCCTTTTATTAACATATTTTATAGCATTTATGTTTTGTTTGTCAAGAATTGGCAATAATTTTAGCGGAGGAAGTATGGATATTCGTTGCAGAAAGACAAGTTGCGCATATAACGACCGCTACACTTGCAAAGCGAAGGCAATCGACATTGCAAGGTCATGTTTGTGCCGTAAGTACGAAAAGGGCGAGGAGCCGATAGACAAAACGAAAAATATGTTTGAGCGCACCCCTTCCTATGCACCTCAGCGAAGCAGTAAAACCATTAAAATTGAATGCAGTGCGCATTGCTTATTCAATAAAAATGGCGTTTGTCAAGCGAACGGAATTACCCTCAACGATTTAAAAAATAAACCGTATTGCATAACTTTTTTAAGAAAATAACGCTTTTTTTGCATTTTTTTCACTTTTTAAGCCATTTTTTTGTGTTTTTTGGTTTTTGCAAGATTTTTCAACTTTAAATTCGTTCGGTAAATTTTCTTTGCACTATTTTAAAATTGCCTATTGACAGCGTATTGACTTTGTGATATACTCTATCGCATAGAGAGGATATATGGGTTTGAATAAAAGGACCAAGAAAAATAGAAGTGGGCAAAGTGCTTCCGAAGTGGAACATGAGGTTAAAACCGATGAGGAAATTAAAAGGGAGGCAGATAGACGATTTCGTGCTTTTTTGCCAGACCTTATTGAGTATGCTTCCTATTTGATTGGCGATATCCACAACGCTTTCAACAGCACATATGCCTATTTGGCGTACACCAGCGAGGCGAGGAGCGATAGATTCCAAAAGGTGAGAAAGGCGTGCCTTGATTTAACCGAACTTGCCAGCGACTTTTGCGAGGATATGCAAAAGAGTGAGGTGGTGGAAGACGAAAATATCATCTTTATAGCATACAACAAACTTATGCAAATCCACAATGACCTTGAACTCGTCATATACAGGCAGTTGAGCAAAGTTGACCTTTATTCGGAACTCTGCGAGGATATGATGGATATTCTTGTGGTGAATGAAGAAATGTTCACAGATGTGTTTGGCATTAGTTTCTTCTACTATGACAACAACAAAAAGATTTATCCTAAAACCTCTCAAAAATGGTACGCTGATATTGAAATCACCCCGGACGCCGCAGAAGAGGGCGTATTATTGCCGAAGGGATATGTGACCAACTGCGTTCATAAAGGCGTTTGGCGCGAAACCGACGAGGGCAAATATACCGTTTTAAAGCCCGAAATTGTGCAAGTGGTGGAAGCAAACCTCGCCAACAATATTTTAATCCACTTGCATGACCCATACCGTTCGGCGGGTAGGCAATTTTAATTTTAATGCCAATTTTCTTGACAAAAATATGGCGTAGTGGTAAAATATTCGTATCAAATGTTGATAAAAGCGAGTACTTTCACCTTAGATATTCAGAGAGGCGGTGGCTGGTGAAAACCGTTTACGAGGCGACAGGAAAGACACTTTTGGAGTTTGGTTAGTTTAATAAGAGTGGTCAGTTTTGACAAATTAGGTGGCACCGCGGATATTATTATTCGTCCTAATGCAAATTTTTCGCATTAGGATTTTTTGTTTAATGCGAAAGAAAGGAGAAAATATGACAGAGCAAATTTCAAAATTAAAAGTAGGTTATGTTAAATTTCAAGGCATGGTCGACACCGTGCGCGACAAGAAAAACATTCAGTTTGTGATACTACGCGACTTTTCCGGCAAAATTCAAGTGACGGTGGATAAGGTGGCGCATAAAGAGGTGGGCGAGGTGTTTTCTCATCTTTTAACCGGCTCCACCGTCACCGTTGAGGGCGAACTTGTGAAAAGCGAATTTGTTAAAATGGGCGGTCAAGAAGTTTTGGCGGATAAGGTGGAAGTGACCAGCACGGCGGAGGTGTACCCGATCGGACCTGAGAGCAATATCGACCAGAGAATAGACTATCGCTGGCTAGATTTGAGGCAAGAGAAAAATCATCTTCTATTCAAAGTGCAAACCCTTTTCACAAACGCCATGCGTGAGTTTTTGATAGATAATGACTTTATTGAAATCCACTCGCCAAAACTTATCGGCACGGCGTCGGAGTCCGGCTCGGAGGTTTTCAAGGTAAAATACTTTGACACATACGCCTACCTTGCGCAAAGCCCGCAGTTTTATAAGCAAATGGCGATGTCCGGCGGATTTGGCAGAATCTTTGAGTGCGGACCGGTGTTTCGTGCTGAGAAATCACACTCCAAAAAGCACGCCACCGAGTTTACCGGTTTCGACCTTGAATTTTCGGGTATAGAGAGTTTCGAGGACGTCATGAAACTTGAAGAGGAACTTTTAACTTACGCGCTTAAAAAGATCAGCGAAAAGTACGGCGAGGAGATTAAAAACACGTTTGGTGTGGAAGTTATTGTGCCAAAATTGCCTTACCCAAGAATTAAACTTAAAGATTTGTACGCCGAACTTGAAAAGAGGTACGGCTACACTTGCCCAGAGGAGGAGCAAGACGATTTGACCACCGAGGCAGAAAAGTTGTGCGGGCAGTTTGCCAAAGAGGCGTACGGGCATGAATTTTTGTTCGTCACCGACTACGGCGCAAGGAAGAGGGCGTTCTATCATATGCGCAAAGACGGCGTCCCGCAAGGCTATGATCTTATCTGGAAGGGCGTGGAAATTACCACCGGCGCGCAGAGAGAGCATAGGTACGTTATTTTGAAAAAGCAGGCGGAAGAGAAGGGCTTAGATAAAGACGTTGAATTTTACCTACAATTTTTCAAGTATGGTTGCCCTCCGCACGGCGGATTTGGGCTTGGGCTTGACAGAATTACCATGAATTTGTTGGAACTTCCGAACATAAAAGAATCGATGTTTATCTTCAGAGGACCGGAAAGGTTGACTCCATAAAAGAGGTGAATATGAAAAGAATTGAGATAAGAGATTTAAACAAAAAATTTAGTGATTTTGGTGGAAAAACTATCACTGTTTGCGGTTGGGCAAGAACGATACGCGACAGTAAGAACATCGCCTTTATCGAACTCAACGACGGCGCTTTTAAAAGCGTGCAGATTGTGGTGGAAAGGGCGAAAATTGAAAACTACGACGAGATTGTGAAGGAGAATGTCGGCGCTTCCTTTAAGATTGTCGGCGAGGTAATTTTAACGCCAGAGGCAAAACAACCTTTTGAAATCAATGCAGAAGAGGTGGAAATTTTAGGCTCGTGCGACCTAGACTATCCTCTTCAAAAAAAGCGCCACACAGTGGAATTTTTAAGGACAATTCCAACCATTCGCGCAAGGGGAAATCTATTCAACGCGGTGTTTAGAATTCGCTCCGTTTCGGCATTTGCCATTCACAAGTTTTTTAACGAGCGCAACTTCGTTTACATTCACACGCCGATAATCACGGCAAACGACTGCGAGGGCGCGGGTGAGATGTTCCAAGTGACCACTTTGGATCTTGAAAAATTGCCGAAAAAGGACGGCAAAGTCGATTACAGCCAAGATTTCTTCGGTAAAAAGGTGTCGCTGACGGTGTCGGGACAACTTCATGAGGAGACTATGACGCACGCGTTTGGTAAGACCTACACCTTTGGTCCGACCTTCCGCGCGGAAAACTCCAACACCAGTCGCCACGCAGCCGAGTTTTGGATGATGGAGCCGGAAATCTGCTTTTGCGACCTCGACGAACTTATGGATAACGAAGAGGAAATGGTGAAATACGTCATTTCATATGTCATGACGGAGTGCGCCGACGAACTTGAATTTTTGAATAAGTTTGTCGACAGCGGACTTATCGAGCGCCTAAGAAATGTGGTGGAAAATAAGTTTGTCCGCCTTGACTATACCGACGCTATCAGCATACTTGAAAAGGTGAAGGATAGGTTCGTTTTTCCGGTGAAGTGGGGCGTGGACTTGCAGTCGGAACACGAGAGGTATTTGACTGAAGAGGTCTACAAAAAGCCGGTATTTTTAAAGAACTATCCAAAAGACATCAAAGCCTTCTATATGCGTCAAAATGATGATGGCAAAACGGTGGCGGCGGTTGATATGCTGGTGCCGGGCATCGGCGAACTGTGCGGAGGTAGTCAAAGAGAGGAGCGCCTTGAAAAACTCAAAGCGCGCATTCGCGAACTTGGGCTTAAAGAGGAGGACTACGCGTGGTATCTCGACACCCGTCGCTACGGCACCAACGTGCATTCCGGATATGGCCTAGGCTTTGAGCGCCTTGTGATGTACCTCACCGGCATTTCCAACATTCGCGACGTCGAATTCTTCCCGCGCACCGTCGGCTCCATTCAAGGGTAACGGAAAATTTTTGCGCGCTTGAACTTAAAACGCAAAAAGTCGACAAGATGAAAACCTTGCCGATTTTTTTGCGCTTTTTTTTGTTTTTATTTTATAGTGTAAGCGTATATTTTCCTCTCAAACGCACCAATTTTAAAAAAATTTGACTTTAATTTCAAATTTTACGCAATTTATTTTGTAAATTTTTTGGATTTAGTTATAATAAACTTGTAATTTAGGTAAAAAATTGGCGTTTTTATTTTTCTCAGCACAAAAAAGGTATTTTAAATGTTCTACAACTTAAAGTTTTTTGGATATATACAAAACTGGCTTGAATTTTGGGAGTTGTAACTGCTTAAATAAATAGATTGGGAGGGAGAATGAAAAAGTTTCTATATTGTCTTTTGGTATTCCTTATTATTGGTTCCGCTGCTGGTGGCGCCGTGCTTTTCAGTAACCTTCCGTACAGCGACAACCGGGGGGGGATTTTAACACCCCGCAAAACAGCATAACCGCCACCGCGCCGGACAACACCGACCTTTGGACCGCCTCAGGCAACTATGCAAGCGCCTTCGCAGGTGGCAGTGGCACAAGCACCGACCCCTACCAAATCGCCACCGCCGAGCAACTTGCAAGGCTGGCGTATTTAATAAACACATCATCCACAAATTCTACATATTGTTCAAAATATTATAAACAAACTGCGGATATAGATTTGTCAGCGCATTATTGGGAGCCGATAGGAAGCTATACAAGTTCTTCCTATTATTTTTCTGGTCATTATGACGGCGGAGGATACGAAATTTCTGGACTTTATACTCAAGCTGGTTCGACAGACGATTATTCCTATCAAGGGCTTTTTGGATATATTGAAGGGCAGTCGGAAACTAATATGGCAACAATAAAAAATGTTGGAATAACTGACTCTAATATACAAGGGAATCAATATATTGGCGGAGTTGTGGGTCATGCTCATTCTTATTCCACAATCACCAACTGCTATAACACTGGCTCTGTAACTGGAGGTGGCAACTATGTTGGCGGAGTTGCGGGGTGGGCTTATTATTCCACAGTCACCAACTGCTATAACACTGGCACTGTAACTGGGATTTCACGTGTTGGCGGAATAGTGGGACAGGCTTTTATTACCCCAATCGAGAACTGCTATAACACCGGCACTGTAACTGGGAGTGGTGATGATGTTGGCGGAGTGGTGGGAGATGCTGAACGTTCCGCAATCACAAACTGCTATAACACCGGTACTGTAACTGGGAGTGGTGATGGTATCGGCGGAGTGGTGGGAGAGACAGACGCCGATACATCCGCAAGAATCACCAACTGCTATAACACTGGCCCTGTAAGTGGAGGTAGTTATGTTGGCGGAGTTGTGGGGTGGGCTGGGTATAATGTCACAGTCACCAACTGCTATAACACCGGCTCTGTAAGTGGAGCTGACAGATTAGTTGGCGGAGTTGCGGGGTGGGCTTATTATGATTCCATAATCACCAACTGCTATAACACTGGCACTGTAACTGGGATTTCACGTGTTGGCGGAATAGTGGGACAGGCTAATCGTTCCACAATCGAGAACTGCTATAACACTGGTAATATAACTGGGAATAGTTCTGTCGGCGGAGTTCTGGGGTATGATTTTAATTTCACATCCACAATCACCAAATGCTATTATGGTGGAAACTGCACACTTTCGTATGGAATTGGGAGTTCTTCCTCTAACACTGGGGCGTCAAAGGATGAAAATTTAATTGCTAATGCCAAAAGTTTAAGTTGGTATCAAGATACTTCTAAGTGGTCTAGTGAGTATCCTTGGGACTTTGTTGAGGTTTGGTCGCTTGTGCCGAGTGTAAATGACGGGTACCCGGTTTTGGAGGCTACTCTTCAAATCACTGTTACATATAATAACAACTTTACACCAAGTGAAACTATTTCCGAAACGAAGGTTGGTAGCGGAGCGAGTTTCACCATTGCAAGTTACGATTTGTTCGCGCGCACGGGCTATGAACTATCTCACTGGAACACGAGTCCGGCGGGGTCGGGTGTAAATTATTATGCGGGCGATGTGTATGCTGGCGGGGCGAATTTAACGCTGTACGCGCAGTGGGAGCCGGCGGTGTATCGGATTGAGTTGAATGCGAACGATGGGTCGGGCGGACTGAGCGCGATGTATGTGAAGTATAACACCGGGTTCTATTCGAACAGCACGGCGACGGCGGGGCTTAGTTCGCTGTCGGATAGCAACTTGCCGACGCGGGCGGGATATACACTCCTTGGTTTCTACGCGGCGAACAGCACCTCGTCCACTTGCCTAATTTCGGTTACCACCAACTCCTCCGGCGTGCGCACCGGCACCTTTGCCGACGCGTTCACAACTACCTATTTCACCGGTCCGGCGACGCTCTACGCGCAGTGGCGGGCGAATAACCCGGCATACTATGACGCCGAGGGCGGATATTGGTACATCGAGAACGGGCGTATGCCACAGACGCGTGTCACCGACGCCGTTACAATCTCTGCACTTAACGCGAATTGGAGCACATTGGAAAAAGGCTCGACTTATTCTTTGGGCGGAGTTGGTTACATAGATGACGTTGAAACTAAAGTTTATAACGGTGAGGAATATTATCGTTTTGGAGCAAACTATTATATAGTCGAGCCGATTCGTTGGCGCTTAACCTCAAGCCAAAGTCAAGCGGTGGGGTACGGCACAACCGATGATGTATACGCAATTATGGATACTATTGTATATTTTGGTAGGTTTACTGCGTCAGAATATGGGTTAGGAGCAGACCTAGGATATAATAATGTCAATAATTTTCCGCCTACTGCGATTAATATGATTAAGTCAAATCATATAGATACAACCTATCTAGTCACCGAAACGAAAAGTATGCTAACCTTTGGCACAGGCGCAAGCCTATATGGTGACCCGCAAATTGTCACGGACAATATTTTTGTATCATCACGCGAGGAAATTATGTCGGTTGCAGGGACGTATCAAATCAAGTTTTCTGACTTTGTAATGGATTTTATGACTTCTTTTAAGGGGACAGTGCCTCTCTACTATACCCGCGACCTCGGCACAAACTATAACCACATCATTTGCCTTACCAAGGACGGAGAGGTTGTTCAGCGTCAACCAAATTACCACTATAACCAACTCGGCGTGCAGTTCACGATAAAGGTGACGGAGTATGCGTGTGTAGGTTAGGACAGACACCAACTCCGCTTAACGCCGACACGAAAAATTGAAAATTTTTCTAACGGCTACTCCGTTGGTTTCTCCGCCTAGTCCTCTTCCATGTAGGTGATTTTCGATTTGTGCGCGCCGGGCAAAGCCCTTCCCCACGCAAAATCGAAAATTGATTTGAGAGAGTGAAAGTGTGGCGCTGCGGGCAAACCTTTCGAGTGAAGGAAAGCCTATCGGTTTTCAGTGAAGGGAAATCTTTGATTTCCAGTGAAGGCGAATTAATATGGGGACCCCGAAAATGCGTGTCATTTTTGGGGATAAGGAGCAAACAAGCGAATGGTAAGGCTTTTGGCGCAAGACAAAAGTTGAAATGAAGCGCCGTTTGCGACGCCGCAGTGAAGGAAAGTCTAACGTCTTTCAGTTGTGGTAGATTTTAGTGGGGGGGGATGTAAAAGCCCTTCCCCACGCAAAATCGAAAATTTTTGAAATAAAAAATAAAAAGTTGTGGATAGATTTATGTAAGTTTTTTCTATATTCTACCACAACTTTTCACTTTTTTAAGCGCGGGGTGATTTTAAATTGACTTTTTTGTTGCAATTTGGTAAAATGCGTTAAGTTTAGGAGTTTTTATGGATTTACGCGACAAATTGGGGAATAAAATTAAAGGCGTGCTTAAGGAATTGGGGCTTCCAGAGGAGGTGTCAGTTTCTTTTTCTTCTCTGCCGGAACTATGCGATTTTCAAACAAATTATGCCCTTGTCACGGCAAAGAAGGTAGGGCGTAGTCCGCTCGCGCTTGCCGAAGAAATTGTGCGTGCGATTGGCGACGAGGCGTACACTGCCGTAAAACCCGGGTTTATTAATATTAAAGTGACTGAAAAAGAGCTTTCGGAGTACGCAAACGAGGTGCTTTACGATGACAGACTGGGCGTAGCGAAGGTGGAAAGTCCGCGCAAACTTTTAATCGACTACGGCGGGGCGAATGTGGCAAAGGAACTCCATGTGGGGCATTTGCGCTCTCCAATCATCGGCGAGGCGCTGAAAAGGCTACATAGATTCTTGGGCGATACCGTGTATGCCGACACGCACCTTGGCGATTGGGGTATGCAAATGGGGTTGACTGTGCTTGAACTCAAAGAGGACGGCTATCTCGACGAGTTTTTCCGCGCGAGTGGCGACTATGAAAACATACCGCTTAAAAACATCACTCTCGATACGCTCAATGACGAGTACCCAAAGGCGTCGAAGCGCAAAGACGTCGACCCAAACTTCAAAAAACTTGCCGACGACTACACCCTCTTTATCCAGCAAAAGCGCGAGCCTTACTACACTATCTACAAAAAAATTCGCGCGCTTTCCGTGGAGGAAATTAAGAGAAACTACTCCCTTCTCAACGCCACCTTCGACTTTTGGTTCGGCGAAAGCGACGCCGAGGACTACATCGAACCGGTGGTGCAACTTTTCGTAGATAAAAAGTTGGCGCGCGTGAGTGATGGCGCGCTTGTGGTGGATATCGCGCGTGAGGGCGAGCATATCCCTATTCCAAAAAAGAGCGAAAACGAGGAACAGCGCTACAAAAACCCTATGCCTCCGGCGATACTTAAAAAGTATAACGGCGGATACCTCTATATTTCCACCGAGATTGCCACGCTTGCTATGCGCAATAAAATGGATAACTACGATGAAATAATCTACCTCACCGACAACCGCCAAGGTAAGCACTTCGAGCAGGCGTTTAGGTGTGCTAAACTTGCTGGCATCTCACCGGAAAATCAAAAACTCACCCACATCGCCTTCGGCACCATGAACGGCAAGGACGGCAAACCTTTCAAAACCCGCAGTGGCGAAACGATAAGGCTCAAGGATGTCGTCAAACTCCTCGTGGACAAAGCCAGCGAAAAACTTAAAGCGAACGGCATTGAAAATGACCCCGAACTTGCAAGGAAAATCGGCGTTGGCGCTATGAAATTCGGCGATTTATCGAACATCATCTCAAAGGACTATATCTTTGATATCGACAAATTCCTCTCGTTTGACGGCAAAACGGGGCCATATATTCAATACACAATTGCGCGCATAAACTCAATTCTTAGCAAGGCAAACTTCCTTTCATCAAAGGAAATTATCGTTGAAAACGGCGAAGAACGCGATATCGTGTTGGCACTACAAAAACTCAATTCGTCCTACAAAATTTGCTACGACGATTATTCGCTGAACCTCCTCTGCTCGTCCACTTTCGACCTTGCAAAGGCGTTCTCGACCTACTATAATAACCATAAAATTTTGTCCGAGAAAGACGAAACAAAGAAAAACAGTATGCTCTCAATCTGCTTGCTCGTGAAAAAGGCGCTTTCAAAGGCACTTGATGTCTTAGGGATTGATGTGGTGGAGAAAATGTAGCAAAAGTGGGACAGACACCAACTCTGTTTAACGCCGGCACGAAAAATTAAAATTTTTCTAACGGCTACTCCGTTGGTTTCTCTTCCCAGTCCTCTTCGGCGTCGCAAACGGCACTTCATTTCGTGGTTTGAATGTTTTCAAACCATTTATCATTCGTTTGTTTGCTCCTTTTCCCCAAAAATGACAAGCATTTTCGGGGTGCCCCATTTTGATTTTCAATTTCTGTTTGCCGGGCAAAGCCCTTCCCCAAACAAAATTGAAAATTGATTTAGAGTTTGTAAGCGAGGTGCTGAAGAAAAGTAGATGATTTTAGTAAAAGTATATTTCCGTTCTAATCAAAACCACTTTAAGTCGCGACAAATCGCCAATGAGCGTAGCGAATGCGATTTCGTTTGGTCGCGAGGCGAAACAAACAAGCGAATGGTAAGACTTTTGGCGAAAGACAAAAGACGAAATGAAGCGCAGTTTGTGACGCGGCAGTGAAGGAAAGACTATGTCTTTCAGTGAAGAAAACTCTTGCGACTTCTAGTGAAGGCGAATCAAAGATTCACAGTGAAGGGAAATCAGAGATTTCAAGTTGTGGAAGATTTTAAAGAAAAGTACTGGGAAATTATTGCGAGGAAGTTAAGAATGCCCATATTTTATGTAGCGAAAAAATATTTGAAAAATTTTCTTAAAAAGTATTTACAAATTTAATTTTTTATGCTATATTAATAGCGACATGAAAAATCATGGAGGTAAAATTATGAAAGAAATAAAATTTGAATTAGAGAAAGTTGACCGCAGGTTTTTGCCAGAGGAAATTAATGATAAAGAAATAAGAGTTTTTAAAGTAAAAGCACAAGATAAAGGTTTAGAAAGATAATATTTTGTTAAGGGTGATTTTGTCATAAAAAATATTGCAGATTTTGCAATATTTTTTTTTATTTCGTTTTGAAAATATGTTTTTTTGTGTTATCATATATGTGAAGTATCTTATTTTAGAGGGAGTATATGAAGAAATATCAATATCTTTATCCAGCCATTTTCATCAAAGACGAAGAGGGAAAATACCAAGTGTTCTTTCCTGACCTAGACATTTATACCGATGGAAACAATTTAAGTGAGGCTTATCTTTATGCGCAGGGCTTACTTAAAGCCTACTTTGCCTATGCTGAAAAATATGAAGTAGATTATAACAAGCCAACAAAGTTAGAAAAATTGTTGTCAAAATGCAAGGCTAACGAACTTGTTATGTATGTCGAAACGGTGGTTGAGGTTGAGGGATAAAAGCCTTAATTTGAATGCAGGGATGAAGAAAATTCATCCTTTTTTGTAAAGACTATTGACAATTTGATGTTTATGAATTACAATAAAGAGAGGAGTAAGTTATGGAAAATATATTAAATAAATTATCAAGGAAGTTTTTAATAATAACAAAATCAAGGAAGTCAAACGGCGAGATAAAGGTGGAGAATAAGCAAATTAGATTTCCGTATATTTGTTATAAAAATACAAATTTTACAGAAGTGCCAAATATCAAGGTGAAAAACAAGAAAACTTTTTCATTTTGTCCGACCACAAAAATTACAACAAAAGTAAAACCTTTTGTGAAGAAAGAAGATTCTATTGTGGAAACAGAAGAGAGGAGAAAAGCTCCTATCTATATTCCTATGAAGCATGGTTCAGACCGCGAACTATCTTTCGACCACAGCTATAAGTCTTTAATGAAAGCTCTTCAAAACGGCATTTATTCCATGTTCACCGAAGAAGTTTATCTTGAAAATGAAAAGAAAACAAACAATTTATCAAACAAATATGACGAGATGCCAAAAGAACTTCAAAATGAAGTTGATAAGAGAGTTGTGGGTTTTCTAGATGACTTTGACGCGTTTGAAATAAGACTAGACTCTAATGTGCCTTATTTTGCAAATGTAGAAGAGATGGGCGGGCTTGTTTGCGAATTAAATATAGCATATTTCTATAAATTTGACGAAAATTCACCTACTTATCAAAGCGATATGGCAGGCATTAAATCGGCTGTGACTCTTGAAACATATATGGTTAGATAATCTTAAAAGATGACCTATAAAATTTATAAAACTTTGATAAAACACTTGACTTTTATGAGTTTTGTGTGGTAATATAAGACTGACACTTTTTGAGGTGTTAGTTTTTTTGTTAGGAGATGAAATTATGGCAGCACCAAAACGCAAGATTATCACATTAGAATGCACCGAGTGCAAAAATAGAAACTATTCTACTGAAAAGAATACTTCCGCTAATGCTGAAAGAATTGAAATAAACAAGTTTTGTCCTACTTGCAATAAAAGAACAAAGCATAAAGAGACTAAGTAGTCTTTGGAGGGAGTATGTCTAAAAAACACAAGGCTGAAAAAAAACAAGCGCTGGCACAAAAGAAACTTTATGAAGGCGAGGTTTTAGTTGACGAAACCGAAAATATAAAAGAAGTGGAAAGTGGCGTCATTGAAGAAAATGACGAAGCTATCGCCGTGCCTAGCGACGAAAGCGAACCGCTCGACTCTTCCTTAGAAGTTACCGTCAAAGCAAACGAGGGGGTTGTTGCAGAAGATACCTCTGAAAAGTTTGAGAGTAAGGGCAAGAATAAAAAAGAAGCGGTAAAAACGGACGAAAAGAAGGACGCTAAAGACAACAAAAAGACCGATAAAAAGAAAAAGACGAAGAAAAAAGGTTTAGTTAAGAAAACTAAGGAAACCGCAAGCGAACTTAAAAAGGTCACATGGCCAAGTTTTGGCGAGGTTGTTAAGAAAACCGGAATTGTTATCGCCTTTGTTGTCATCTTTGGGCTTCTCATTTTTGGCGTCGACACACTTTTAGGCTTCTTGTCGAGTTTGCTTGTTTAATGGCGTAAATTTGAAAAGTTTTTGTTTAGTTAAAAGTTAAACTTGAAATGTCTTTCTTATTTATACCTTTAATAGATAGCGCAACCTTGTTTGACAAAACTACCAAAACATATTTTAAGGAGAAATTATGGAACACTCAAAGGAACCAAAATGGTACGTCCTTCACACCTTTTCGGGCTACGAAAATGTGGCAAAGGAAAATTTGGAGAATGTGATTAAAAAATTCAACCTTGAAGATAGAATTTTCGATATCGTCATTCCAGAAGAGGACGTTATTGAGGAAAAGAATGGAAAGAAAAAACTTGTGACAAGAAAGAGTATGCCATGCTATATTTTCATCAAAATGATATATGGTGATGACCTTTGGCACAACATTGTCAACACCCGCGGAGTGACAGGTTTCACCGGACCAAAAGGACGACCACTTGCTCTCACCGACGACGAAGTTTTGAAGATGAGATTAGAGAAAATTAAGGTGGAAACTGACATTGAGGTTGGCGACACGGTGGAAATCGTGGAAGGACCGCTCGACAAAATGGTGGGCAAAGTGATTGCGGTTAATCCAGACAACAATCAACTCACAGTTGCTGTTGAAATGTTCGGGCGCGAGAACAATGTGGAACTTGCGTTTGACCAAGTGCACAAAACAAATTGACAAAAACTTTTAATTTTTGTCAATTTGTAGTGAAGGAACGCTGGCGCGTTCAGTGAAGGCGAGCCATTGGCTCGCAGTGAAGGGGGGAACCTTGTGGTTCCCAGTGAAGGCAAACCGTTGGTTTGCAGTTGTGGATAGATTTTAGTAAACAGTTATTTCCTCACGCAAAATCAAAAATTGATTTAGAGTGTGAAAGTGTGGCGCTGAAGGGAAGTAGATTATTTTAGCAAAAGCATATTTTCACCCTAATCAAAACCTCTTGACAAGCACTTCAAACCTAGCAATTTTGGCTAATAGTTATAATAGTAAGTATTTTTCAGAGTCAACGCCTAAAACTTTTCCACAATTCCACATTCCAATATGATATTTTTAAGGTTCAACCTTTAAAATATTGTCCTTGACAAGACACTAAACTGTCATAATTTGTGGGAGAACGATTGCCACGTTCAATTCACCACATAAGGAGGTTAAAAATGGCAGCAAAAAAGATTAAAGCAGTTGTTAAATTGCAACTCGAAGCCGGTAAAGCCACCCCGGGACCACCAGTGGGTTCTTCTCTTGGACCTCATGGCATCAACATCGCGGGCTTTACAAAGGAATTCAACGAAAAGACGGCTTCTCAAGCAGGATACATCATTCCTGTTGTGATTACTATCTATGAAGATAGAAGTTTCACATTCGTTTTGAAAACTCCACCTGCAGCAGTGCTTATCAAAAAAGCAATCGCAGTTGAGAGCGGTTCCGGAAAACCAAACAAGCAAAAAGTCGGAAAAATCACGAAAGAGCAGATTAGAAAAATCGCTGAAACCAAAATGCCAGACCTTAATGCTGGTTCCATTGAAAGCGCCATGAGCATGGTTGCTGGAACGGCAAGAAGTATGGGCGTTGAGGTCGTGGATTAAGGAGGCAGTCATGAAAAGAGGAAAGAGATACATTAAAAACTTAGAGGCATATGACAAGTCAAAATCTTACGACATTGGCGAAGCGGTTGACAATGTGCTTAACACTGCAAATGCAAAGTTTGACGAAACAATTGAAGTGCATGTTAAACTTGGCGTGGACGGCAGAAATGCCGACCAACAGGTTCGTGGCGTTGTTGTTCTTCCAAACGGCACGGGTAAAAGCGTGAAGGTTTTGGTTATCGCGCGTGGCGATAAGGCAAACGAGGCAACAAGTGCCGGCGCTGACTATGTTGGAGCAGAGGAAATCGTGACAAAGATATCTGGCGGTTGGCTAGATTTTGACGTCTGCATCACAACTCCAGACATGATGGGCGTTGTGGGCAGAATTGCCAGAATTTTGGGACCAAAAGGCTTAATGCCAAACCCAAAGAGCGGTACGGTTACAAATGATGTTGCAAAGGCAGTTAAAGATGTTAAAGCAGGTAAGGTTGAGTACAGACTCGACAAAGGCAACAATGTTCATGTTATCATTGGAAAGAAGAGTTTCGGAAAAGACAAACTTCTTGAAAACTTCAACACTGTTATGGACGCAATAGTTCGCGCTAAACCTGCTGCTGCAAAGGGACAATATATAAGAAATGTCACCATTGCTTCTTCTATGGGACCGGGAGTTAAGGTTTCTTACAACATTTAATTCCCTATTTAGTTAAGGCGGGGGAATTCCTGCCTTTTCTTTACTATAATGAAAATTTGTAACAAGCGCGCATATTTTCTTGCACTTATATATAAGCGTCAAAGGAAAATGTGTTACATACTTATATATCTAAGCAAAAATCTGCTATAAAATCGTCAAAAGTTTGATATATAAGTTTTTCGACATTAAAAGTGCTTTTGTGCATGCATACATTGTATGCCTTGCCACAAAATAATTACGAAATTTTCTAACAACTTTCACATTTTATTTGACTTGTGAGCCTTAACTATATTAAAATGTATATGTTAATTAGGCAAATCATTAAACTTGGGAGATTTTTATGAAAGTTAATACAAAAAAATATTCATTTAAAGCCTTAGCAATTGTGCTTGCACTTATGTTCACAGTGCTATTTATCCCTGTGGGCGAACTTGCTGCTTGGGCAAGGATTGCGGAGGAGTATGCCGACTTTTCTTATATGACAATCGGCACTGAAAGCGAAAAAGTGTCAACAACCGTCAACATGGGCGCAACTTACACCATTGCGAATGCTTATATCGGCGGAAGTTCATCGCTTAGAATCGGCGCTATCGAAGGAACCCCTCAACTTGGTACTGTTGGGGACGATAGGCAAGCTGTTACCCTTGTTCGCTCCGATGTTACGGTAACCTACGGCACCGGCAACAGCACCTCAGAGCCGATTGCAATCACTGAAATTGACGGTGGAAATGGCGGATATGGCACCTTTGTTGCAGCCGACAAGGGTACCTATACTATCACCTATTCCTATGTTTACAGAATTGGCGATAAGGACTATTATAACTACTACGATATGACGGTTGAAAGCGTGCTTTCCACTGTTAATATCAATTTGGAAGATAATGACGAGCGCCTCTTCCCAACCATTATCGACCTCAGTCAGTTTGAAAAAGACACTGGCGGCAATATAACCAAAGATTTTGATATCCCTGTTCCAACCATAACTGGCGAAAATGGTGACGAGATTGAGGGCTTTGAAATTATTGTTGATGAGGCGGATATTTATAACCCAGAAACCGACGGCGCGCTTGAAGAGGGCGAGGAGAAAAACCAACTTCTCGTTTCCATTGTTGGCGGACACAGCAGTTTGAATGTTAACGAGGGTGAAACAAAATATTTGTCGCTCGATGGTGACAATCTTCCGGTGCTAGACGGCGCAGTGTTCAATGACTCACAGTATAGATACTCTGACTACACAATTACCTACCGTTTCTATCACAACGGCAACTTTGTGACCACGCTTGAAAAGGCGTCCACAACGGTATATGAGAGTTTGTATGAAAACTACACTGCAAGCAACTTGAAAATAGAGCCAACCGAGCAGTTTGCTACTTCTGTTCAACCGGGCGTTGAGCAAACTTTGCCGGGCATTACGGTGACCACTTCAAGTGGCATGAACAGACAAAATGTTTCCAACACTGTTGACGTTTTCTACAAGTTAAAGGTACAATATAAAACCAGCGCGGGTGGCACTTATAAAGACCTTGACAAAGCCCTTTATAACGGCGACGACACAACAACTGAGGACGATGTGCTTGACGAGAGAGGATATCTAATTGATGTTGAGCATTTCACACCGTTGCAAGAAGGCTACTACACCTTTATTTATGAGGTATACGACATTTACAGCGACCTTGCGGGCGATCCTGTTAAGTCTACCACTGCGGGGCAATACGAGTGGAGAAACATAAGAGATACTCAATCTCCAACCGCTGTTGTGTATGACGCGTCTGTTCGCAAGAATGACGAGCCAACCTATGAGGACGCTTCTTCAAAACTGAAAACAAACGCTTATCCTAACGGCGTGATTATCTATGCTGTCGGCGTTGATGACAACATTGCCACTCCAACCACGGCAACATTGAGAAGGGTGGTTTACGCTAACTCCAATGAACTCTTCACTATCGAAGATTACGATGCTTACAACCTTATCTTCAACTACAAGGCAACAAGCACAACCACTACCGACGCATACCAAAACTTCATTAACAACAACTATCTAATAAGAAAAGACCTCATCGCAAAGGGTCTTATCACCACAAGCGAAGATGACACCGACACCGTTAATAGCGACCAAACTTTGCTTGACGAATACTTGAAAGAAAATTACTACCTTATCGTCATTGATAAAGGGAATTATAGCGAAATATTCAGATATTTCCAAGATGTGTTCACCACAATTGAAGGCGTGACTGATGCAGAGAGTATGCTTGCTTGGATAAGCGAGAAAGAGGCAGACAACAAAACTTTGGCACACATGGACGAAATGGTAGAACTAGGCTTTGCTTTCATAGACACGGAAAAGACTTTCGGCGCTTCTTCAAATAACGGCGGTTTCAACTTCACAACCTATGAAATCAGATACTTCGCAAGCGATGTTGCTGGAAATTCCAACTACACTCCAAGAAGCATAAGTTTAAGAACAACCGATGATTTGGACGCACCTGTGCTTAGCCTTACAACCACTTTCCAAGATACTTACCTTCCAGAAACAGTGGTTACCTTTGAGGCTCCAACTGCGACCGACCCAAGCAACACTAACAATAACTACGACTCTTCTTCGAGAATGACAGTTAGAACTTTCTATCGTCTTTTGGGTGAAAAAGGCGTGTTAGAAGTTAAAGACGGCGACGATGTACTTTCCATACATGATATGGAAGATATCTTCAATGACCTTACTACGCAACAAGACCGCACTGATAGCAACGGCATTGAATATGCAAACCTCTATGCGGGCTACCATACCGCTGGAACGGACAACGACGGCTATGTTGAACTCACCGACAGTTCGCTTTCTGAATTCTCCATTGACCTTTCAAAGGTTGAAGGTGTGACTAAGGTGCAAATCTTCGCATATGCATATGACGACGCTGGAAATGTCGGCGTGATTGGTCGCGAATTTAATGTGGCAAATGCCATTGATACAGCCGTTCCAAACTTCAAGCCGGCTAACGGTGTGGAAATGCCAGAGGAGGCTATCTACGAGCAAAATGCCGACGTGGAACTCCCAACAATCACAATTCGTGACGATTTGGTTGACTATGTAAGTTACAAAATTAACATCAGTCATGTGAACACCGACGGCACAAGAACAAGAATTTCTAATCCATTAAACTCCACAAGTTACTTCGACACACAAAATTATACCTACACTGTTAACGGCGGAACTTTTGTGGCACCGTTCTCGGGCGACTACTCCGTGGCAACAGCCATGAGAGATAGCGCTAACAACACCATTGTGGTGTTCTCGCACTATACCGTTGCAAGCACCATAATCGTGCAAGACCCAGTAATTAGAACAACCCTTGAAAGTCAAACGGTGCAAATTGACGATAACCCTGTCATCAACATTCCGACTCCAACTGTCGACTACTCGATTGACAATTCTGTTGACTACGACACATACATGGCAAACACCGACGCTTTAAGCCCAGACTATGTTGTTGTCGGCGTTGACGAAAATGGTTATGCCACCGACTACTCGGTTGCTAACTCGCAAAAATATTCCTTCACTCCAACAGCAGAGGACGTGGGAAGTACGGTAAAACTTTACTATGAAGTTAGACTTCAAGTGTATAATCCAAGCGAAGTGACCTATCATGAAGGCAGTTATAGCGACGCTATCTCAGATGAGGTATTCGGCACAGACTACTTCACTATTGTTGAAGGTGACGGCGCTACTAGAATTAAAACTGTGGACGAAAATACTCTTAAAATTAGGTATACCGACAACAATGTATACTACGCTGTTAAGGACGAGGACGGCACTGTAAGTGCTTACACCGAGGCTGACTACCTTGCGGGAAATATGAGTGAAGGAACTGATGTTTCAGACACTACACTTGCAAGTTTAGACCTTCTTTCCTTGTTCACAAACGTAAGAATGTTTAAGTTGACAAGCGACATCTACAACATCACCGTGCAAGACACACAAGGACCTGTTATCGACGAATTCGACTACGGCACACGCACAATATCGCAAGCGCAACTTGATGCCGGCTATTCCTTAACCATTCAAGGTTTAAGAGGCAAGGCTCACGATGCTAGCGGAATTGACTACGAGCGCTCGACAATCACTGTTACAACCGAGTATCAAGAGAACGGACAAACCTATAATCCAAGTCAAACACTATCAGAAACTGAAGTTTTAAATGGTAAGGTGATGACGCTGACAAGAAACGGCACTATCACAATCAGATACACCGTTTACGATAATAACGGAAATTCTTCTTCACAAGAAGTTGTGATTAGAGCGGGCGACGTTACAAAGCCAAGCGTTAACGTTGTTGGCATTGACGAGGAAGATTTCATAAAGTCAAGTTATGCTCTTTCCGATTTCGAAGACGGACTTTTTACAATCAATCTTGAGTATTTAGATTTTGAAGACCCGGGCACCGATAAAAATGACCTTAAGGTTGAATATTCGCTCGTTAACAAAGACACAACCGACGAGGAAGAAGGAACAATAACGCCGGAAACTGAGGTTGAGGGCAAGTCGATAACCTACAAAATCACCGAAACAGGCACCTACACATTCACAGTGACTGTTACTGACCCATCTGGCAACTTCTATCCACGCGAATTTGAGTTCACTGTTACCGATGAAGCGCCAGACGCAACAATGGTTTACCAAATTGTGGGAACAGTTCTCATTGTTATAAGCGTGCTTGTACTTGCGGGCGTAATTATCTACTTCGTTGTTTCCAAGGTGAAACTCGACAAGGAATTGAAGAAATAATTGAGATTGATAAGACCTTTATGAAATCTAAGAAAATTTAAATTATTATTGAGCCTCAAATTGTTGCAATAAAGAAGTGTTTTACTTTAAAATAGCACTTTCGAGCAAGGTAGATAATTTGAACTATCGGAAATTTCAATAAGATTATCAATAAAAATCACTAGTTTTGGAGCGCGCTCCAAAACTAGTGATTTTTTTGCATTATAAAAGCGTATTGAATAATCGATACGCTTTTATCTTTTTATTCCTTTGTGCTTAAATTCTCATAATGTTAGCCTAAAAATTGAATTTAAATGCCTAATTTGACAGATCGAAATTATTTGACTTTAATTCGCTTTCTAAGCAAGATAACAATCACCACAACGCCTATCACAACAACTATGGAAACGACAATTGCTATGATTGTTGCCGCGTTGAATGGGTCCTCTTTGATAACTTTATAACTGTAAAGCACAATCCCTCGTGGAGATACAAGTTGAATGAAGTAGGTGTTTGCCTCATTTATGCTGTGGGTCTGCACGCCGGTTGATTGGGCGTTAATCTCGTAAGAATAGTCGACCACTCTGTTTCCAGCGTCAGTGTAGTGAACCACCTGCACCGAACTTGCGCCAAATTCGCTATAGACATTTGCAGTGTTAAAGGTGAGGGTGATTGTCGATTTCGTTGTTGCGCCTTCGCTGGTGTTAGAGAAGATTAAATTTTCAGTGCTAGCGCGAATTATCACTTGGTAGGTCCAACTTGTTTTTGTGTTTTCACTTTGATACATTCTTTCGTTGGAGTTGACGGTTATGGTGTATACGCCTGCGCCGGTTTTCTCGTCAAGGTAGGAAAGTGCGAGTTCGGCGAGGTAGTTTTGCCCGTCCACCGTGATAGTTTTCATATCCAAAGTGCTTAGGTAGGTCGCGGTCATGTCTACACCGTCCTTAATCACCTTTTCTACATAATAGTTGGAATATTGATTTAGAATGTAGGAATAGCGATATTCGTCCGGATTGGATATTGTGAAGGTGTAAGTGCGGGTTTGTATAGTCTCGTTATTGACATTCGAATCAGCCGAGAAGGTCACGCTGTAGTATCCCGGCGAAGTGAAGGCATACGACCTTGAGTGGCTATCGTAGGTGTAGCCGGTGTAATCAACATTGTTGCGCTTAACGGCAATGGAAATGTCTTGCTCAGTGTAGTAATTTAAAAGGTTAGTGTCAATTGCCAAAGTAACATCACTGTTGTAGGTTGCCTCCGAAATAGGCTCGGTGGTGACAACCTCTTGCGTCTCAGAATCTATATAACTCAGCGTAAATGGTATGTCTTTCAAGAACACAAGGGTGAATTCGCTTGCCTGACTTGTGGTGCCTTTGCCGAAGGTCATGCGGTTACCCGACTTATCCACAAAGGATATTCGGTAACTGCCCGAGCGAGTGATGTAGGTGTAGTAAAATTCGTTGCCGTTGGAGTCTATCTCGCTGTAAATTGTTGGAGTTATGGAAACGCCGTTTTTTGTAAGTTCTATGCCTATGGTGTTTTCCTTTATGGCGTAATATTTCGACCACTCAAGCCTCAGTTGGTCAAGCGATGACGAGGTTGCTGAAACGATGTATGCAAGGCTGGACTGCGAAATCAAATTTTGGTTTATGTTTATATCGCCAGAGTAGTTGTAGGTGTAGAATGCTGAAACGATGCTGTCAGTTGGCTCGATATATGTTATCGCGATGTCGGTGCTGAAGTTTGGAACGTTGGTGAGTTCTGGTGGTCTGTTATGGTTGTCGTCAAATGAATTGCTGATGTGGTAGACGTAAGTTCTCACATTGTCGGCGTCGGTGTAATGTTTAACCTCACTCCAAATGACGTATTGCTCAGTGTTGGTGACAATCTGCACTCTGCCAGCACCGTCTGCGGTCGCCCTATCGATATAGTTGACATTCACAATGTAGTGGTTAGGGAATTGCGAACGCCCGTCAGGCGAGGTGTAGGTGTAGCCCGACCTTTCAACCACGCGTGTTTCGCCATTTTCGTCGGTGAGTTGAATGTAGTAGGCAGTTTGCAAGGTCGAGGTTAAGGTGAATTCATAGATATAACTTTGTGGCACAAGTTCGAAAATGTACTCGCTGTTACTTAACTGATTAAATAGCGAGTTTTGCATGATGTAGTCCATATCGTACCACACTTTGAGATAGTAGGTGATTGACTCCTCTTCCTCCGGGCAGGAGATGATTGTTCCGCTTGTCACTTCCTCAAAATTCACATTGTCGATGCTTAAGTAGTACTTTATCGGAATTAAGAAGTTGGAGCCCGATTCGGCGTAAATCAAAGTCACTCTGGAGTAGAAATCAACCGCTGTGGTGTCGATGCCAAGCACGTTTGCGGTCACATTACTGCCGTTTGAGGTTAGATAGAATTGGTTTTCCGTTGTTGTGCCGGTGGAAGTGGTGGTGTCAGGACGCGCAAGTTGATTGTTTAGAATGAAGTAGATAGATTTGGGTTCAATCGTTTGCACGGCAAGTTCTGGGTCATATTCGTAAACATCATACGCGTCAATTCTAAATTTATATGAGTAGTTGCTGGTTGCTTTTGCGCTGTAAACATTTCTTAAAATTGACCCGTCAACATATTGAGTGAGCAGTATTGGCGCGTCCGTGTCGGCACTTGTTAGGTCGCCTAAAATTCTGTTGTAAACATTAGAATTTGCCTCTTTTTGATAGATTTCAATGGCATATTTGTTGGTGTTGTATGTGAAAATGAAATCGTTTTCGGTGATGTATGTGAGGTTATTTTGGTCTTGCCTATCATAGAAGGAGTATAGGGTGCTATTACTGCTGACCTCTTGATAGCCGGTTGTTTCACCAAAGAGGTGCATTTCGCGATATTCATATCCGTAGTTGTCAACAAATTCATAGATGATTCTTGTGTCGCTACTAAGTCCACGAAGGGTAAGTTCAAAGATGATGTTGGCGCCGGACGTGGAAACAGTCACATATTCATTGCTTGCAAAGCCGTCGGCGTAACCAAGCGGGTTGGAATTTTGATAATAGACCACTTCTGGCGAAACGCCGGTGATTTCAGGGGAGTAAATTCTCATATAAGTTAAGTAAGTCTGCGCGGTTGTGGTGCTGTTAATTGCCTCGAGGCTCGGCTGAGATATTGAAATGTATTCACGGCTTGCAGAATTAGAATTTGTGTAAGTTAAGGTGTCGATGCGCGTGTTGATGTAGAAACTTTCGGTCGTATTGCGCGTTGGGTCATAGAAGGTAATGGAGTCCTTTAGTCTACTATCCTTGCTTCCGTCAATTATGCTGTCAATGGAAACCGCTTGCAAGGTTAAACTGCCATTGGAGGTGCCGGTGATTTGGTACACCATGCCGTCGGCGAGCCATGGCGAAGAGAGGTAGTAGGTTGGTACCAAAATTTCATCTTCGTAACTATCCACTCTGAAAACCACCCAAGCATTTCCGAAATAGTTGAGGTCTAATAAACTGAGACCCGGTCTTGCGTAAATGCTTAGAAGCGCGCCGTGTGCGGACTGTTTTGCGTCCACATAGTCTGCCCTAGAGAAGAAATCGTCCTCACCATTTCTGGTGTATTCAATGAGAGGATAGTTTTCATCGCGGGAGGTGTAGTCCACAACATAAATGGTGTAGATTGTCAAGTTTCCGGCAAGGTCGCTTTCCACAATTTCATAGTAAGTGTCGCTTGCAAAGGCGTCTAAAGAGGAAATTAAACTATATTCACTTGCGCGGAAGGTGTTGTAGGTCGCTTCGGTGTGACTTTCGGAGTATTTATCAACGACTTTATAATAGATGTAGTTGCTTTCGCTTTGTGCGGTATTTTTAAGAGTGTTTATAAAACTTGCCTCCATCGCGTAGGAGTAAAATTGGAAGGTGCCAGAGTCAGCACTTCTGTTGCAAGTTGTTTCGCTGTAATTTTCCACCGCGTCGCCGTTAGCGTCCTCTCTGATTCGGAAATCGTCATAGGTTAAGAAGTCGGTTAGGTAAAAGTTGCCTATCACGCGGTTTACAAGGTTGCCAATATTGGTGTAAGGCGCCTCACGGTCTATCAAAATGCGCTTGGTCACAGTGCTGTAATAGGCGTCATTGTGATTTTCGTATTGCATGGTGATGTCCACATAATTGCCATGCTCAACAGCGCCGATGCTTGTTAAATTTAAATTGCCGTAGTAGGAATTTTGCGAGGAGCCGTGACTGACGAACAACTTATCTGCTGTCATCACCGTTGCCTCTCCGCCGTTGACGGAAACGGTGAAATGCTCTATGTCTATTTGCGCGCTGTAACTTGAGCGTGGCACACTCCAAATAAGTTGAATGGCTTCTTGATTGGTGTGGTATACCGTTCTGCCGTTTTCAGTTGTGGAGTTAAGTGGAGTGCTTCTTGTGGTGCGTGCTTCAAAGTCAGGCGTAGTGCTTTCAATGGTGAACCCAAAGGTGGAAACCTGTTCAAACGATGTGGCACTGCCATAGCCTTGATAAATTTCCACTTCATATGTTCCCGCCTCGGTTAGCGCTTCGAGAGGACTGCCATTTCTGTCGTAGAAGGTCAAAAATCCGTGTTCGCTTTCGGCGTTGGTTGGGTCAGGATTGTCAAAAGTGGTGGTAGTGCGATATAGAAGAGTGCGGGTGCCATCCGACGAAGTGCGGTAAATTTGCGCGAAGAGTAAGTATTCGTCGATAAGCACGTTGCCGTTTTCGGTCACAGTAATGTCATCTCTATCAAGGTTTGTGCCGTCTAAATTATAGTATGAATTTTGCTCGACATCATATATAGCCTCGTAATAATATTCATTTGTTGTCATTTGCTCGCCGTTCTCGTCATAGGCTAGCACAGGCACTTTTTTAGCGTACTGCGTAAATTTGTAAGTTGGCACATAGATTTTGAGCGGTAATTTATTTGTAACTAAGTTAAAGTTGTCGCGAAGAGTGGTGCTGTTTTTATTTCCGTCTGGGCTATCCGGGAAGGTTATCACAAGGTTGGTGTTCGTTCCGCTATCATACATTGCCACGAAAATTTCACCGCCCACCAAACTTTCAGAATGCGAAGTGGTGCCTTCGTTTATATTTTCCGGCTGAGAAATGACCTCATTTCTGTCGACGTATAGCACATATTTTCGCACCAAATAGTCGCTGTTTCTATCGAAATTTCCAGAGGAATCGTATGTTCTTGTAATCACATACATTCCTTCGCTGGTCATGCCGTCATTTTCTAAAAGTTCATCCACTTGCGTTGTGGTGTTTTGAACATTTGAGTAAACATATAGTTCCGGTGTGGAGGTTGGCGATGTGCTTAACTCGCGGTAGTAATAGGTTATGCCGTTTTCGTCGGTGGACTCCTTTTGAATATAACTGTAATATTCAAGTGTCACGCTGGCAATTTGCACCGTTGTTGCGTCCTCGGCAACCGTTGGTATGTAGGAAACATACACAAGGTCAGAGATGTTTATTGGCGAAAGGTAGGTGGTCAAGGTGGTTCCGTCTTCGCTCACTTCCATAAGGTTGCTTGCGAGATAGACATTTTCCATTTCGCCGGCGGAATTTTGTTCTTGATAGTAGATTCTAAATTCAGAGGTGTCAAAACTTATCGTCACATTTTGCCTAGCACTGTAATATCTTGTGTATTGGATTGGGCTTGTTAAGGCGGAATCCCTGTCATATGCCTCATTGCTTTCGTCACGAATTAAGATGCGATAGGTATATTCGGTGTTAGCCACCTCAAGTGTTGTGGACTTTGCACGACCGGCGTAATTTGCTGAGGTGTAGTTATTGCTTCCATTTTGTGTTTCATAAACAAGGTCGTCGATTTTAAACGTTAAATATGGTCTTGTGCGGGTGTCGGTGAACACATCGCTGTATATAAACTGAATGTTGTTTTCGGCGCGGAAGAGGTCATAGAAGGCGGTGTAGATGTCAAGCGAGGCGACGCCATTGTGGTCTTTGTAAACATCAAAATTATAAGCACTTTCTTGCACCGAGTTGATATCGACGCTATTAAAGTTGATTGCGCCAGAAGTGTCGCTTATCGCAAGTGTTTTGTAATCTCCCCAATAGAGGGTTGAGGTTTCGGAGATGTAGTGATAGGAAGGAACAAGCGAGTACTCATCTCCCGTTTGCAAAGCAAAGAGAGGCGAGGTTTTATCGATGATAAAAATTTCAATTGAGCGGTTGCCTGCGCTATCAAAAATTTCAAACACATAAAGCCCTTGTGAAGAAATTAGATATTGGCTTGTTGTTGTGCTTTGCCCCAGTGTGTTGCCGGCATATCGCGCCGAAACACCTCCAGAGGATAAGTCAAGCGAGTAGTTATTTGGAAGATAGGACACACCGCTTGTGCCGTTAAGGAAACTTTCAAGAAGGCGCGAAGTGTTATTGCCATAAAAATCAGAATTTACAATTGGGAAATATCGATAATACGCCTCAATAACTGCGTCACTGTCCTTTTCATTCCAAGATACAACAATGCTCTGATTGGTCGAAACACCGGCAATGGCATCTAAAACAGAATACCTTGTGGTGCCTGAGATGAGAGAAACGTTGCGTGCGGTAATTCCGGTAATTTCGGTGTTGTCTATAGTGAAGTAAACCTGTTGCAAAATTTGATTATTGATGGTGTTGATGTTAGTGTCCGACATTTCGCTGGTGTAATAAAGGCGCAATGTGTATTTGGCATTTGCGTCCACGGTCAGGGTGTCGCCGTCAGTGAGGGAGCGCATATCCACGCCATTTACGCCACCGAAAGTTGAAATATAGTTGTCGGTGGTGTCGGTGGTGTCGGTGGTGTAGTCCTGTGCGTACACGCGAAGGGTGATGTCGCGGTTGTGTACACCGTCGATGTTAGGGTTGGTTATCGTCACGCTCTTATTGGTGAAGGTGTTTGCCGACATTACCTTGCCGTTTTCATCAATGGCGGAGATTGCTGGATTTCTTGTGTCTAATTTAAAGTAAAACACTTGATAAAAAACGGTGTTGGCATCACGCTGAGCGTTGGTTTGCGTGTAGAATTGATTGAAGGTGTAAGCAAGTAACACAACATACGTCCCCGGGTCGCTTATCGAACTGCCAGCGTTATCAAAAGTGGAGTAGTAGACATCCTCACCATTAAGAAGAGCGCCCTCAACTTTGGTGTAAGATGAGTTTAGCCTAGTTGTTGTGTAGATGTAAGAGCGGGCAATTCCGCTCGCGAGGGTGGCGTTGGAGTTAAACCTAACAACCGCTTGGTCAGTAGTTTCCGGCGAAATTCCATTGTCGTTTATGTAAGAAAGGATATTGTTGTAAACAAAAGTTTGCCCGCCGGTGGTGTCAGAACTAGAAGCGTTTTGCCCATACGCGCTGTTCGAGGCGAGGAAGTTTGCCGTGATATCCGCGCTGTGGTAGAAGGCGCCGTCAAACTTGCCGTTGTCATTTTCATATATTTTAAATTCCACATACTCGCCATTATTGTCGTAGTCGATATGGGTGGCTTGATAGCCGTATACATACACCATAACACCTTTGGTGGCATCGGCAAGCGCCGGCAAAGAGTATTTGTTGTAAGTCGAGGTGCTTTCGCCACTAGATGCAAGCACGGGGAAGGTGGCAACGGCGTCAAAGGATACCGAATAATTGCCGACATCGTAAAAGTATATGGTGGTTAAATTATTCCTCTTTTCAAACCTTATGATATCGTCGCCAGTTACAGAGTAGCCACTTGTTCCGCCGGTGTCGTTTTCCGCGATATACGAAAGGGTAGTGGTGTAGGTCACCGAATTTAGGTCTTTC
The DNA here is from genome assembly GCA_944349515.1 of uncultured Clostridia bacterium. Taxonomy (GTDB): domain Bacteria; phylum Bacillota; class Clostridia; order Christensenellales; family UBA1242; genus Caccovivens. The sequence continues at coordinate 28,513 of CALVNE010000011.1, forward strand.
GTAATGGTCACGTCGTACCTTGTTTGGTCATAGGTGAGGCTGGCAATTTTGTTGCCGGCATAAGAATAGTTGCTGTAAAGATAGTTGCCATAATCTGGGTTTACCGTGGTGGCAATAGTGGAGGCACTGTCAAAGTTTTCATGTTGGAAAACAGGTCTATTCTTTGCAAACGCCACATTTCTGCCACTGAGATAGGAACTTTCATTTAAAACAAAGAAGGAATATGTAATTTCGTCGGTCATTTCATTAAAACTTGACCTATCCTCATTTTGGTCGCTTCGTCCGCCGTTGCACCACCAAAGGTCGACCTCAATGTGTAAGGTGTAAAGCCCCTCTCTAAGTTGGTTGTTGTCGTCTAAAATATTGAAAGTGTTTTCGCCGTCACCGCTACCAAAATTTATCTCAAAAGTTTCTGGAACAACGTCGGTAAGATTGGCAAAGGTCATGCTTCCAGCGTTTGTCACAAAATTGTTATAATCAAAACTCTGCGTTTCGCCATTTATGGAAAGGCTGGCGTTGTTAAGTCGATAAAAATAGAAGAACGAGAGGTTGTTAGGGTCTGGATAGTAAACGTAGTCATAAATCTCTCCGCCATTCGCGTTGACTTCTCCGCCATTCGCCTTGAGTGCGATTTTGAGAGAGTTGTTTTGGTTATACAAAAAGATGTCATTCACAGCAGGCGAGTTAGAAACAACACTGCCATTTAAATATTCATCTATGGAAACATAATCTTGCACATTGTTTTCCACACTTTCAACAAGCGAAGTTTCGGCGTTTATTCTTTCCTCTCTTTTTGGCGCGATAAGCAAAATGCCACACGCTAAAAAGCAAGCGGAGAAAAACATCAGTATGAAAGATTTAAAAATATTGGTTTTCATAGGCACCTCTCTTATAATGATAATTTTAACACATTGCTAAAATATTTCAAAATAAATAGATAAAATTATTATAAATATATATTTATAAATAATACATAGAAAGTGAGGGAAAGGCAAAGCCTTTCAGTGAAGGTGAACCTTTGGTTCACAGTGAAGGCGAATCAAATATGGGGACCCCAAAAAAAATGCTTGTCGTTTTTGGGGAAAAGGAGCAAACAAGAGAATGGTAAGCGGTTTGGTGAAAAGCAAACCGCGAAATGAAGTGCAGTTTGCGACGCGGCAGTGAAGGAACGCCGTTGGCGTTCAGTGAAGGCGAGGCGTTGGCTCGCAGTTGTGGACGAGCAAACGCAAAGCGTTTGAGTTAAAAGTGAAAAGTGAAGAGTGAAAAGTTGTGGAATTTTTAGATAAGAATTAAATTGGAGATAAAAATCAAAGTTAGGGCGATAGCAAAGCTAAAAGATGTTTTAAGTGGGAAGAAATTAAAATAAATAAATTTCAAGAAAAATAAGTATTGTCAATTTAATTATTTATTTAAAAATAGTGCGGCAAATTATTGAAAAATTCAAAAAATTGCATTTTTTTGTGTTTTTTTGCGATTTTTTATTATTTTTTCGAAATTTTTATTTATTTAATTAATTTTTTTAAAAATATACATAATAATTTTATGGTTTCATTTTTCAAAAATTTGCTGTTGTATATAAGTGCGTTTGTGCCAATGTATGTGTTGGTGCTTATTAAACTTGTGGTGGAAATTATCAATGGCAATTTGACCTTCAATGCGCTTAACACCATAAATTTTATTTTACTCCTTCTTTTAATTGCCAGCGGTGGCGTTGGACTTGTTTGGAATGTTTGGCTAAATCACGAAAAGGCGCAAAAGATTGTTATATTAAAAAAAGAAAACATCACCGACAAGCACTTTTTGGGTTATTTTTCACTCTTCGTCTTTTTTGCTATACCACTTGAATTTGAAAAGGTGTCGGTGTTTTGTGTCATCTTTTTAATACTCATCTTTATTGGCATAGTTTACATCAATAACTCGCTTTATTACATCAACCCGCTATTAAATATCCTTGGTTACAATTTCTATGACATCACCTATCGCGAGGTGGAAACGGGCGAGGTGAAAACGGCAAAAATTTTTTATCGCGGGGCAATTAAAGAGGGGAAAATGTATATGGCAAAGACCAAAAATATTCACTTTACTTTTATCGAAAAACCGCACAAAAAGTGAAGTGTGGCAAAAGAAGACAGAGGAGAAAAAAAGACACATAAAATAATATTAAAACTGTTATTTATTTAAGTTAATTGATATTTGAAAAAAATAAAAATAATAAAAAACTATCAAAAAAACATTAAAAAATGCAAAAAAAATGAAAAAAAGTGTATTTTTTAGCAATTTTGGGACATTTTTAGATTTTATTGCAAATATTTTCTTTTAAAATAATCAGAAAAAGTGAATAATCATAACATGAAAAATAAACTAAATTTTTTTCCAACTTCCAACGGTTCGGTGTGCATGGGTGAGGGATATGAGGCGCTTTCCAATATCGATGCGAATGGTTCTCGCAAACTTTGGAGCGCGCGTACAAAGAATAAAATTATCTTTTGGCATTTCCCGTTTGCGCGAGGTTTACAGTTTTTTATCTTTGGCTTAAAGGCGCTTTTTCATGCTCTATTTTGGTCAGAGAAAACAACGAAAAAGAAGAAGGACCGCCTTGTCATCTTTTCGATACTTAGTGCCATTGTTGGGATTGTTTTTTCTGGAATTGTCATCGGATATCTGCCGGGCAAATTTGGCTATTTTATTGTGGGAGCGGAAGGGAGCACGCTACTCAGAAATTTTGTAATTGCCTTTTTTCGACTGGTCTTACTTGCCATAATTCTCACCCTTTTAAAATCTTTCACGGTTGTAAGAGAATTTTTTCGCTTCAACAGGGCGTGCGATTTGGTTTCTATTTATGGCGAGGACTGCCGAGGGCGATACAAGTCGGGGTTATGCGAGCCATTAAATTTTTTAAACTATCTTATTTTTGTTTTCTTTTCCGATGTTTTTGTGGTAACATTAGTGGGAGCGAGTTTTAATTTTTTTCTAAATTTTCTCATCAATGTGGCGATACTTTTATTGTGCATCATGGTGTGCTACGAAATATTAAAACTCATCGATTTAAGTGGTTGGAGTTACCTAAAATCTCTCTGTTTTGTGACCTCATTTTTCGTCACCATGCGTCCGTCGTTGACTCATGTGGAAACGGTGCTTACCTCGCAGACTGAGATGTTGTTCTTAACTTCGCAAAAGGATAGAAATGTTATGGAAAACGATGGAAAAAAGCCATTTTCGGTGGTGTACGCTGAGGTGAAAAACAAATTGCAAAATGTTCCGGCAAGCGACATCGATTGGATAATTGCCACAGTGCTCAACAAAAACAGGGCGGAAGTTAAACTTGTGGAGAGCGTCTCCGACAAGGAGTATCGCGACATCATGCGGGCGGTGACAAGAAGGGCGAATGGCGAAAGTGTAGACAACATCTTTGGCTACACCGAATTCTATGGGCTTCGCTTTGATGTCAACAAAAAAGTGCTAACTCCGCGCATGGAAACGGAAATTTTGGTGGAGCAAGTGCTGAAATTTGCCTCGCGCAAGACAAAAATTCTCGATATTGGCACCGGTAGCGGGGCAATTGCGGTGACGCTAGCGAAAATGAGCGAGGCTCATGTCACTGCGATAGACATTTCTCGTCAAGCGCTTCAAGTGGCAAGCGGAAATGCCAAAAAACACGGCGTAAAAGTGGAGTTTATCGAATCAAATTTATTAGAAAACTTGAAAAAACGCAGAAAGTTTGATATAATAGTGTCAAATCCGCCATACATTCCCACCAAAGATATCGCAAAACTTGATATTAATGTGCGAGAGTGCGACCCAAAACTTGCGCTTGACGGCGGTGAGGACGGGCTAAGGTTTTATCGCGAGATAACAAATGATTGTAAAAAACACCTTCGCAAAAATGGCTTACTTTTCTATGAAGTTGGCAAGGGACAAGCGAGCGCGGTGCGGAAAATTATGCGAGAAAACGGATTTAAAGAAATTAAAGTGATAAAAGATTACAATAAAATTGATAGGGTGATTTATGGAAAATTATAAAGAATTACTTGAAAAAACAAAAAAGTCAAAACAGCGCTATGACGAACTTACTGAAGAGGTCACGAAACCGGAGGTCATTGCGGATAACCGCGAGTGGAAAAAACTTGTTAAGGAGAGAAGTGCGCTCGAGGATATCGCGAATGCCTATGTGGCGCTCAGCGAATTGGACGTAAATTTAATGAAGTGCGAGGAGGAGGTAAAAACGGAATCCGACGCCGAGATGAAAAAGTTGTATGAGAGTGAAATTGCCTCGCTGAAGGAGCAGATAGAAAACAAAGCGGGTGAAATGAAAATTCTTCTTCTGCCAAAGGATGAAAACGACGAGAGCAATGCTATTCTTGAAATACGCTCCGCGGCAGGTGGCGAAGAGAGTGCGCTGTTTGGCTTGGAACTACTTAGAATGTATACTCA
>CALVNE010000012.1 GCA_944349515.1 uncultured Clostridia bacterium
TTTTCGAAACCTATGGGGCACTCCGAAAATGTTTACATTTTTGGGGGAAAGGAACAAACAAACGAATGGTAAGACTTTTGGCGTAAGACAAAAGACGAAATGAAGTGCAGTTTGTGACGTTGTATCGCGTTTACGCTTGTTTTCGCCATTGCGGGGCCCCCGAAAATGTCTATCATTTTTGGGGTAAGTTTAGCGACCAAACGAAATCGCACTTCGTTGGCGATTTGTCGCGACTTAAATAGGATTTGATTATATCTCAAACAAACTATAATCAAAATCATCCACAGTTCTTCACTCTTCACTTTTCGTTCTTCGTTCAAACGCAAAGCGTTTGAGTGAAGAGTTGTGGAAAGATTAGAATAGAGATTGATGGCAGTCGATTTAAAGGAGTTGTTATGAAACTTTATCACATATCACACACGCCAAATTTGAAGGAGATTGAGCCTCACATCTCCACGCATGGCAAAAGTTATGTTTATGCGATTGACTATCTTCCACTGGGATTGTTTTTTGGAGTTAAGCAAAGCGATTTCACTGGAATGTTGAGCGGAAGAGGAAAGGATAAAGAATATACACCATTTTTTTGTGAGGCTTACGAAGGTGCTTTAAACATCTATAAAGGGCAAAAGTGTTATGTGTATGAAGTTGACAGCAAAGATTTTTCGCAAAAGACCTCATGGCATGATGAATATGTCAGCGAAAAGCCTGTGAAAGTTTTAGGTTGTCAAGTTGTTAATGATATTTTAAGCGAAATGGAGAAATATGAGAGTGAAGGGAAACTTAAACTACACCACTACTCTTTAGACAAAGACTATCAAACCATGATAAACAACTATCTCAAAGAGAGAATAGAAATGCATGGCGTTTGGAAAATGCCACAAAGCGGTGTTTACAAATTTTGCGAAGAAAAATTTTCATCCTTACTTGAAGAAGTAAAAAAGTCGCATGAAGCCGAGAAAAAGATATAATTTTAAACGAATAAACCGAATGAAATCTGCCTTATTATGAAAGCAGATTTTTTATTATGTCAAATATATAGTAACAGATATGTAAAAATAAATTTCCACTTTTCTTGACAAAAGGCGTTTTTGTTGCTATACTTTCCTTATAGGATTATTATGAAAGTTTCTGAGAGAATGGTTTTAAAGGACAGGTTGAAAAAGTTAGGCATTTTTTGCTTGATTGTTTTTATCCCGGTTTTGGTGCTCTCGGTGGTGATGATGAGTTTTGGTGTTTCCGAGGCGGTAAACATTATTGTCACAGTGGTGGTCCTTTTCGTTCTCTTTTTTCCATACCTTTACATCTGCGCTTTGCTTGATAAGAAAAAAGAAAAAAGGCTAAAAGAGAGTGGCAAAAAGGACCCGTTTTCGGAGGAGTAGTATATGGCAGATTACAAAATTTTACCAAACAGTTTAGAGAGCGAGCAGGCGGTACTCGGGTGTGTGCTACTCGACCAAGAGGCGCAGACCGACATTTTGACGTCACTAAGTGCTGACGATTTCTATTCTGAATCGCACCGCAATATCTTTCAAGCAATGCAGACGATATTCTCTAAATCTATCCCTGTCGACTTTGTCACTTTAACAAGCGAACTTGAGGTGGAGAAGAAGTTAGAAACGGTTGGCGGAATTGATTACATAACATTTTTGACCAATGTTGTGCCGTCGGCGGCGAATTTTAAACACTATGTCGACATCGTTTCGTCGAATGCAATTAGGCGAAATCTAATTAAGGGCGGGCAGAATATCATTGAAAACGCCTTCAACACTGCGGACGAAAAGGCGGCAATGCAGAGCGCCGAGAAGATTATTTTCGACCTCTCGCAAAAAGAAAAGAGCAGCGACCTTGAACTTGTGGGTAGACCGGGTGGGACGCTGACAAATGTGCTGAAAGAATTAAGCGAACTTGCCGAAAATCAAGGCAAAATGCGTGGTATTCCCACCGGTTTTCGCGACTTCGATAGGGTGACGAACGGACTGCAAAAGAGCGCACTTATTTTGCTCGCGGCGCGTCCGGGTGTGGGTAAAACATCGTTTGCCATGAATATTGCCACACACGTAGCGGTGGAAGAAGGCAAAAAAGTGGCGGTTTTTGCGCTGGAAATGAGTAAAGAACAACTTATGCAACGCTCGCTTGCTTCGCTTGGCAAGGTAAGTTTAACGCACGTCCTTCGCGGGTCCATGGACCAAGAGGAATGGAAACGTATTTGGACGGCGGAAAAGAAACTTGCGCAGAGCGCGCTGTACATCGACGATTCTTCGATCACCACGCCGCTTGATGTCATTTCAAAGTGTCGAAAACTTAAGATGACGGAAGGACTCGACCTTGTTGTCATTGACTACCTTCAACTTATGACCACCGGCAAAAATAATCGCGAAAATCGTACGCAAGAGGTCAGCGAAATCACCAGAATGCTGAAGGTGGCTGCGAAGGAACTTGATGTGCCTATCATACTTCTGTCGCAACTATCTCGACTTGTGGAACAGCGTGAGGATCATAGACCCATTCTATCCGACCTTCGTGAATCTGGCTCGATTGAACAGGACGCCGACATTGTTATGTTCCTCTATAATCCAGAGAACTACAACGATGTCATCTCAAACGACGAACCGGGCACCGTTTACCTTCTCCTCGCGAAGCACCGAAGTGGTAGCACGGGCGAGATAAAACTTAAATGGATAAGTGAATTGACAACCTACACCAATGCCGAGCAAACCACCAAGCAAGAGGAGGAGTAGATGAAAAAAGGCATAATCTTTACCGCAATAATATTAGTTGTTGCCGCAGTTTTGACGGTGGTTTTTGTCACTTTATTTAAGGAGCGCACCACGGACGCAGTGGCAAACCAAGTGATAAGCGTCGTCGACAAGGGCTACCTTTCAGACGGCGAGGACAAGGAAACGATAAAAAACTACCTAAATTCTATGCAAGGAGTGACAAGTGGCGAGCATAACACCGAGGTAAATTTAAGCTTAAGGCTTTATTCCGCCTATGAGTCACTTGGGGATTTCTATCGCAAACATATGATTTTCACCTCGTATAGCGACGCGTATCGTGAAAATCGCGACGCCGTTATCGACAATCTAAATTCGGCTAGTAGTAAGGTGAATGAGATTGTAAGTTATATAAACGATACGGAAAGTTTGGTCAGCGGGTCGCCTTACTGGGAGGCGCGCACTTGGGACGATGTCCGCGTGATGATGTTTGACTTCATTGACGATAACAACAGCGCCTTCATAGCGCTTAATAATATCTACCCAGCCTCTGGAAACTCGAAGGTGACAAATAATGCCTTCACCACCGAGGTTTTAAAGGCGATAAACGCGCACTTTGCTTCTTATAACGAGGCGGAAACTGTCAGCGGGCGCCTTACGCTTGCCGGTTATATTTTGAGCATGGCGAAAAATTACTTAGATGACGCATCGGTTTATGATTATATCTACAATTCCATTTGGCAAAACATTATTGCCGATATTACCGAAAAGGGCGAAGAAAGCGAGTATTATAGCGCTTTCATTGTAGGCAGTTTATAAGGAGGGCGAATGAAAAAGAATATTTTAAGCATATTTTCCCTTTGTCTTATCTCGCTTATGTGCCTAATCTCGCTTGCTGGGTGCGGGTCGAGCGTCAGTGCGGAGGACATCTTAACCGCCTACACCGCCATGACAGCAAAATTGGAAGAAAATAGTGCCATTTTATCAAAAGTGGGCAATAGGAACACCGCCGAATACTACCAAATTTCATATGGGGATGTGGTCGACAGATATGTGAGCGCGGGCTATGACGATTATGTCGATTTGCAAAATTATTATAACAGCGTCTTTTCCTTCGCCATGAGTTATATGGACGAAAATTATACAGTAATCACCAACCTTATTGAGGACGATACCAACTCTGCCACAATAGATTCCCTATCTTCACTAAAAAGCGCTATTGAAGATTTTACGGAAGAGATTGACAACTTTGTGGACGCGCGAAACACACTTGATATCTACTTTAAAAGATACGGAAATTCGGCAGTTGGCAACACTCAAACGGAAAAGTTGGTGCGCCTAAGAGAGTTCAAGCGAAGTTATGTGGAGTTTGTGAATAAGAGCGTGGAGATGTCGCTTGCGCTTTCCGATTCGGTGGAGGCGACGGGAATTTTGGACAGCGTTTTAGAGGTTGGCTTGAATAGGAACTATGTCTGCAACAAAATTTTAAGGGTATATAACGAACTTTACATTCAAGAGGTTGGCACCTTTAACTTTGGAGAAACTGAGGACTCTCTCACCAAAGACCGCTTGCAAGATGTGCTTGACAATTTATATTCCTCGATGAGCGACTATTCTTCTCTAATGAGTTTGACCAACCTAAAACAGTCGCTATCGGAAACGGAGATTGCAAAGTTAAAAGAGATGAAGGATATCTTCATGACCGAACTTGAGGTTTACATTGGGGCGCTTGATATCTTAGATGTGAGAAGTTTGTGTGTGGACTATGACAACGATATGGAAAGATATTTGCAAACTAACAGCCGTGCCGAAATTTGCCTTGAAAGAGTGGAGCAATTTGTAAGCACCTCACTTCCTGACTTTTTAACATACGTTCGCACCACTGTTGCCAATTAAAAAATAATATTTTGAAAAAATAACAAAAAAATCAAAAAAATAGGCAAAAATTAAGAAAAACTTGAAAAAAAGTAAAAAAAACGATAAAATCGTGCTAAAAAATGTCTAAAAATTTAAAAAAGTAATAATTTTTAATAATTTTAAAAATAAAAAGGAAGGGAAATATGGATAATGTGAAACTTGCAAATATGCTTTTTAAGGATAACAAACTTACGGTTGAAGAGATTGAAAAAAGATATCCTCCTAGAAAATTAAATAAGGGCGCTGAGGTGACGCGCTTTGCGCCAAGCCCAACCGGCTTTATGCATATAGGCGGCTTTTTTCAGTGCATAATTGACCGAAATATCGCCAAAAAATCGGGCGGAGTTTTCTATCTTCGAATTGAGGATACCGACAAAAAACGCGAACTTATTGGCGCCAGCACGATAATACTTGAAACGCTAAAAAGATATGGCTATGAGCCGAACGAATATGAAGAAAAGGGCGTTAAGGTTGTAGGTGAGTACGGACCGTATTTTCAAAGCGAACGCGAGGAAATCTATAAGGCATACGCCAAAAAACTTGTGGAGGAAGGTAAGGCTTTTCCATGTTTCTGCCGAAAGACGGAAGGGCTTAACGATGTTAAAGAAAAGCGCGAGAAGATGTTTGCGCTGGGCATAACCGAAGATAAAGATGTCTGCCGAAATTTGACAATCGAACAGATTGAAGAGTACCTTAAAGCCGGAAAACCATTTGCTATCAAGTTGAAGTCGAAAGGTAACGGGCAGAACAAAATTAAAGTGCATGATGTTTTGAAAGGTGAACTTGAAATTCAAGAGAATGGCGAGGACGCCGTCCTCCTTAAAAGCGACTTCATGCCAACCTATGCCTTTGCTCATGCCGTCGACGACCACCTTATGGGCACAACCACGGTGGTGCGTGGAGAAGAGTGGATTCCTTCCTATCCTCTTCACATTGAAATACATGAAGCGCTAGGCTTTAAATTGCCAAAATATATTCACACACCTCTTATCAACAAAATTCGTGAAAATGGTGGAAAAACCAAAATTTCTAAGCGAATTGATGTCGAGGCGGATATGCGATTTTTCGCCAAAGAGGGCTATGAACCAAAGGCGCTTATAGAGTATCTCACCAATCTTGCCAACTCTAAATTTGAACTTTGGCGGAAGAATAATCCAAATCTTGATGTGGACGAATTTCCGTTCGATGGCTTTAATATCACGGCAAACAGACCGGTGTTTGATATCGTCAAACTCAACGATATTTCCAAGGATATGATTTCCAAATATTCAGCCGAAACTTGCTACGAAAAACTTTTGGCGTGGGCGCGTGAGTTTTCGGAAGAAAATGTTGCCTATCTTGAAAAGGACAAGGGGTATGTTTTAAAGGTTTTAAATATCGACCGCAACAAGCCGAAACCGCGAAAAGATATTTATAAGTGGAGTATGGTGTTAGATTATTTCGACTATATGTTCAGTGCTCCAAAGTCCTATCAAATCGACGACGCGGATAGAAAGAAATTTGAAGAGGTTCTAAGGGTGTACAAAAAATATATCGACCTAAGAGATAAAGACAGTTGGTTTGAGAACATCAAAAATATGGCGCGCGCACTTAATTACGCCACCGATAATAAGGAATATAAATTAAATCCAGAAAAATTTAAAGGTAATGTTGCCAAGGTGTGCGAGTTCTTGCGCGTCGCTGTCACCGGTCATAAAGACTCTCCTGACCTCTACGAAATTATGAACATCTTAGGCAAGGACAAGGTTTTGGAGCGTATCTCACTTATCGTTTAATTCTAAGACGAAAATTTAATTAAAAAGGTGTAAAATTTTACATCTTTTTTTGTTTTTTTACCTTCAAATTTATTTAAAAAAATTAAAACCAAAAAAAGTATTAAAAATATGAAAAAAATTCAAAAAACTATTAAAAAATACGAGATTTTTTCTTAAAAATGATTTTTTTAGAATATTTTTCCCAAGATATTTACACACAAATCGAGATTGTTATGTTTTTTGAATAAAATATAGAAGAAAAAAATATTTAAAAATTAAAAAAAGTAAAAAAATTGCCCAAAAATTAGAAAAAAATTAAAAATAAATGCATTTTTTAGTTATTTTTTAATTTTTTATATTTATTTTGCTAATTTTTGCGATAATTTTTTTAATCATTTTCTGTAAGGCTAAGAAAATTTAATAATGTTTCGCGTTTGCGCAAATAAAAGTAAAGATTATATATAAAATATATAATGTAAAATTTAAGCACATTTCGTTTGCCTTATTTCGCCAAGTTTTGTATAATTAAACTGTAATAAAATTGTCAAGGGGTCGATATGAAATTTAAAAGTATTATTCTATCAATATTTTTAATCTTTGGCGGAGCCTTAGGTGCTTTTGGCTTGTCGATGTCTGCGGGGATTGCACAGGCAGTTAGCGCCAACGCCAGCGTTTGGGACGGCACCTATGCCACAAGCCAAACGGTAAACAGTAGCGATATTGATATTTTGGCTTTCACAATCGATGGAGCAGAGACCTCTTTAACTTCCTCTTCCGTTGTTACATACAGAATCTACACGGCAAAGGGTTTTTCTTACTTTGCCAATGAGATGAATAACGGTTTGACCTTCGCCAACAAAACGATAGTGCTTGAATGTGACATCGACCTAAATCGCCACGCGTGGATACCAATGGGCGGGTCAACCGCGTACTTTGCGGGCACCTTTGACGGCAACAGTAAAACAATTTACAATCTTGTGAATGCCGAAGGGTATTCAACTTTTGGGCTTTTCAGAGAAGTGCGAGGAACGGTTAAAAATTTGAACGTCATTTCGGCGGACATTTCCTTTTCAAATACCTTTTCCACCGATCACTATGTTGGCGCAATTGCCGGCACGTTGGTGGGCGGAACAATTTTAAACTCCACTGTACGAGGCGAAATTACTTCCTCTGCCACAGCAACCACTTCGTATGTGGGCGGACTTGTCGGTTATGCGCGTGGCAATGGCATTAATGAGTTTGACGCCACTCGCCCGGCAACGCTCATAGGGTGCGCAAACTATGCCAGTGTTTCCGGCATTTCCAGCGTGGGCGGACTTGTTGGTAGAACAAGTAGGCACGTGGAGATTAAAACCTCCTTCAACTTAGGCGAAATCAGCAATATTTTAAACTCTTCCACCAGTAATATCAGCGTAGGCGGACTTGTGGGCAGTGAGAGCGGGGTGATTGTCACCTCAACAGAACAATACCTTAGGGTGGAAAATTCTTTTAATAACGGCGATATCGTTCTGAACGCCGGCACAAATAACATAACTGCCAAAGCGGGCGGATTACTAGGTAGCGCGGAAGATTTTGGAACAGGTTCGTCACTTGGCAACTATTTCAAATTTTCTCGCGTTTACAACGCCGGCGATTTTTCGGTTTTGGGCTATTCTAGTGCCACCACCAGAACGGTCTATGTGGGCGGACTTGTCGGCTATGCCGTTCAGCCAAGACGCGTTTTTTCTGACGATTATCTCATCTCCTATGCTTTCAATGTAGGCAATCTTGTGGCGGTGGATAACAGCACCGAGTTGACCACCATTGGCAGTAACCTGCATTTCAGAGAGATTATCGCCTCGCCGATGTCGGACAGCATGGGGTCGGGCTTAAGTCAGTTCACCATTTTTTACGACTATGACGCCCCGTATCAAATTTTTTACACAACAAGGGCCTATAACGACATAAGAAATCTTGTCAGCGTGCCACACCTAGACGGCAAGGCGACCTCCTATGAATTTTTGTCGACCACGCCAAATGCAACACAGGGAATCTACGGCGTCGATTTTGAATTTTATGACGGAGAAAGTGGTTATTGGCTTCTCAGCGAAACAGTGAACGAAGGCTTGCCATATTTACATATGTCGCGCACTTTTGAGGACGGCAATGACGATTGGTCAACAACGGTAAGTGGTGCGTGGCTAGGCGACGGCACTCTTTCCTCGCCATACCTTATCTACACCGCCGAGGACCTCTCTCTCATCGCCGACACCTATAATGCGGGGAACTTTTCTCCAACCTCTATCACATACTTCTCACTGCAAAACGACATCGATTTGTCCTCAAAGGCGTGGGAGCCTATCGGCGTGAACAACTACTCCTTCAAAAACGCCGTTTTCGACGGTAACGGTTTCACTATTTCCAACATAAACTGCTCGCTTCAGGTGGACTACGGGCAAAGTATAGGGCTTTTTGGCTCCATAGAAAACGCGGTGGTGCGCAATGTTATCATATCGAACTTTCGCTTTTTAGGTTCAGAGACGCCAAATGCCAACTTAAATCGCGCCACACTTGTGGGCAATGCGGTGAACTCCTACATAATCAACTGCGTGGATAACACCAACTTCACCTCCGACAACTTCACCGGACAAGCGGTTTACACCGTGGCAAGTGCCTCGTCGTCATATCTAATTTACGGCAAAAATAACCTTGCCGACACCTCTTACACCGCCGGCATGACCAACATTTCGCCGGTTGCCAACAACAGCCTCACCAAGGGAGTGGAGGCATACCTTAACACCGACGGAGGCGCCGTGTATGACGAGGTTCTGGCGACGAGCGACAGGACAATAACTCCGCACCTCGGCGACGGACGTTTTGTGCTTGTGAATAACAGTGTTTTTCCGGTTTTACTAGACGCAAGTTCCAACCTTTATGATAGAACCTACATGACCACTCTTCCGGTGGATACGATAAATGCCGAGTCTGACGAGGACCTAGCAAACAGTTTCTACATCGTAAAAGAGGGCTATAAGGTTGTGGAGGACGGCTATATTTGCGACAACACCCTTTTAACCAACTTCTCAGGAACAGGTGGCTGGGTCAACCTTATAACCCTTGGCATAACCGCCGTTTGGGAGGAGGCAGACGACCTTGAATTTAGAGTTTACTATAACTCCTACGAGCGCTACTACCACACTGTCACACGCGAGGACGGCGCAGTAAACTATGACGACGTAGAGGGACAAAATGGCGCTGAGGAAGATGAAGAAAACTCCGAAAATGATAAATATTTGGTGCTAAACCTCCCTTACAACATTTTCAACAGCAAGGCTGGCTTTAAAGAGAGTGTGGAGAAAACGATTGCCGGATTGACGCGCGAGGGCTATGAGATTGTTGGCGTTTTTGAGAACTTTCTTGAGGGAGAATATCTTGGCGACAACATTTTGGACGACACCGACAACACCGGATATTTCTTCAACGCAAATAAAAACTATTATCTAAAATGGACGGGCAATGACACAAGTTACTCCTTCGTTATCAACCTCTTTGACACCGCCACAACCATAGCGAACAATGGCTATCCAAATAGGTACGAGTGGAACGAGGCAGTTGAAAGAATTGATGTGAACTTCTATTCCACATTAACCAACGGCACGGTGGGCGTAAGCAAAACGCTCTCCTACACCGATTTTGTGAGCGACCAAGTTACCTTCAACTACACCACCGCCGAACTTGACGAACAATTTGAAAAAGTGGAAGTGAAAGTAAAACTTAAACTTGGCTTCACTTTTGATATAGAAAATTATTCTGACGCGTTTGTGGGGCCGTCAAATATCATAGCAAATCCGGACTACGCGGAGTATATCTCCAATTACGGCAGTGCCTTTGTGCTTTGCCCGGCACCGGGGTCGATTCCAGAGTGGAACGATAGCACAAGCGGTGGAAGGCAAGAGGAGGCAGTTTACACCTTTGGGCAAGCAATTGGCGATATTTCGCTGAATGTTGAACTTGCGCGTTCTTCCAATCAATTTAACCTAAGTTTAGGCGAGGGCGTATATTATGCCTTGACAGTGCCATACGAAGTGGGAAATGCGGGCAATGTCGACATCTTCACAGGCGAGGGCGCCACGGGCTACATCACCTTAGATAATTTCAACTATGAATTTTTCTCAAATGTGGGTAACAATTCCTTCTACTTTGGCTTGAATATGTTCGACAACTATCTAATTTCCTCAGCGCGCGTTTTCGACCTTGAAACAAACGGCAATGAATATCTTCACTTCAACGGCGACGAGGCGATAAACGACTTAGTTGTTAGGCTATATTTTCGAGAAAACGAGGCTGACGAGCGATATATGTATTTTCTATACGAGTACGCCGAAACCACATACGAGGGCGAGCCGGCAATGGCCATGACGCTCTATCTTGTGGAAACGGCAGAGGGTGTTGTAGGCGGGCAAGAAAGTTACTATCGAACATATAACGGCTACACCTTTAAAATTTTAGACCGAATTGCCCGCATAACAAGAACCGGCGAGACTGTTGACGATAGATTTACAAGTGTTAACTATACTCTTGATTTCTATACCAACCAAGAGTTTGGGCTTATCTTCTCCACCGAAAGCGCAGATAACTACATGACGGAGTACGGCGGGACGCTGGAAAGCGAGACCTTTGAGGTTTTAATGCCGGCAAATGACGAAGAAGTGTTGCAAGACAACCTTCAAAAGATTTTCTATAACTTTGCCAAGGCGAAGGAGAGTGGTGAGAACTTTTATTCTCTCTCCGCTTACATTCCAAACAGTGGCGACACAATTATGGTATTGCAACAAAGAATAACGGCAAAGATTAACATTCAATTTGTCGACGAGTACGGCAATTTGTTGCAAAGCACCGAAGAAATGCCACTTCCAACCATATATCTAGGCTTGGACGGCGAGGATTCCAATGTGTTCACGCGCTACACCGAAGGCTCATCTATCACCATAAGTCCGCTTACTTCAACTTCCACCATTTTCCGAATTGTCAAT
This sequence comes from uncultured Clostridia bacterium, assembly GCA_944349515.1. Classification (GTDB taxonomy): domain Bacteria; phylum Bacillota; class Clostridia; order Christensenellales; family UBA1242; genus Caccovivens. Next base: position 11,398 of record CALVNE010000012.1, read on the forward strand.
AATGAATACTATCAATGGACTTATCGACAAAACGATATAACCGACACCTCGGTTGGATTTAGCGAATTTTATGGGCAGACGGAGGATGGTGCTTTCACCGACAACGGTAACGGCGAAAAACTTTCCTATGAACTTTATCTTAACATTGTGCAAGATGGGGCGATGTTCGACGCCGACGGCAACAGATTTAATTATGAAGAGTTGAACGAAAATTCCACGCTTGACGACTATTTCGTGGTGCATGAGCCAAACGACTCAAGTTCGGAAATTATGGGTATAACGGGACTAATCTATGACGGGCAAAAGACGGCATTCGACTTTAATATGTATTACAACGAGGCGAACACCACCACCTCCTCAGGCAGACAGCCTTATGCACTTCCAAACTATGACTTTGTGCTGACTTTTGTTTTAAAGGGCGTAAATTACAGCGTCAACATTGAAACAAAATACAAGCAGACCGCGTCAAGCGACCTCTATAACGATAACACCAACGCAAGCGAAGTGTGGGCGGGCGTGGGTGATAATTACCGCGCGGGCGACAGCGTTATGTTAGAAGTGGCAGAAACTTTTGGCATGACCACGGGCAGTGCGGAAGTTGCAACAATGTCAGCAAGAAACGGCGACGCTTCAGGCTACACTTTTGCCGGCTTTCAAGTGATACGCGAAAACGGCACAATAAGCGAGTATGTAAGTTACGAAACGTACGCAGAATACGATTCCATGCTTTCCTTCCTTGAAAGTTACAACGACTACCTTGGCTACGATGCAACAAATGACAGTTATGCCATAAATTTGCAAGCGATATATATAAGTAAGTCTATAAATTACGAGGCGAGCGGAAGCGGTGACTTAAATAACATCACAGACGGCAGAACAATTGTGGAAGATTATAACGGCACGGACGCTTTCCGCTACCTATCGCAAGGGATATACGAATCCACGGGAATATCCACGGGCATTTATTACTATGGCAACTCCGCCACCGGCGCCGTGAATGACCTTGGCGTTGGCAACTTTACATTTGAAATGAACGAGTACTACTCTAATCGCTACCGCTTCACCGGCGTTGCGATTATGGAAGAGGAAAGTTACCTTTCGGCAAGTGGCATTTATGACGATAGCCTTTTCTTAACAATGTTTTCTAATGGTGATGTTCTCATTGAAAACGGCGGAAAGATAACGTTAGACGGCGATTTGGTTAAAAATTATTTCCATAGTAATATTGGCGCGCTTTCTGGGCAAACAATATACATTGTGCCAGTGGCAGTACAGAAAACGGTGATTGTTTCGCTCACCTCTGGTGCGAATTTAGGTGAGACAGTTTACAACATCACCGGCGAAATAGACACCACTTTAAATACCGTGGAACTTAAATTTTATTACAACACAGCAACTAACATCGAATTTAATAAGGAATACTTAAAAAACAAGGAGGACGAACTTGAAAGTTACTACCTTGTCAGCACGCAAGACAGTGTGATACTAAACGAGTATTTCTACAAAAAGGCGGGCTATCAACCGGGCGGTTGGGTGGTCTATGACGCAACAGGAGAGAACGTCACTCCTATATATATAAACTATTATCGTATAGATGAAAACTACTTTAGTCCGCAATTTGCCGATGTTTCAGGCGGGGCAGATTACAGGGTGACTTTCGCGCGCACTTACGAGGCGAACACCTACTACATTAACTATTCTAGTGGCGACCAAAGGGTGGACGGTAGCACGGTTTACGGCGTTTCCACCGGCATTACATCAAGCACCCTAGCAAGTTATGACACCGAATTCCAAATTCAACAAAACGGCTTTTTCATCACCGGCTACCGCTTTATTGGCTGGAATACCCAAATTGACGGCATGGGCAGAATTTTCCAGCCGGGCGAAACGGTGACAGAAAACCTTTGCACTGGCGACGGAACGGACACTTCCATTACCCTCTACGCGCAGTGGGAGGCAAAGAGTTATAACCTTGAAATCAACTTCAACGGCGGGCATATCGGCGAAGAAACTAGCATGGTGATTGAGGATGTTACCTATAACACCTTGCTTTCTGCGCTCAGCGACATTGAAGTGGAAAGAACGGGCTTTGTTTTCGACGGCTTTTATACCTTAGCGCCGGGCGAGATTAAGTCGGACTACTACCTTGTCGACGAATATTCCTATTTCAACACATCTATCTATGGTTTTGCCGACAACGAGGGCGGAGTGGCAGTGACGATATATGCCACATGGCGCTTTGACGGCGAAATTGCACTGGAAGTGGGCGAAAACACCAAAACCTTTGCTTACACCGGCGAGGATATTTCGTTGCCAATTGAAGAATTCTCACTTTCTGGCACCAACCTCAGTTTTTCATATGAGAACGGCTTAAATATTTCCACCAACTTTACAGAGGTTAACACCTCTTACTCTCTTAACGGCGCCACATTAAACGGCGTAAACATCGTGCTTCCAGCATCTAACGTAGGCACATATTACCTCTATTTCACGGTCTCTTTGACCGATAATAGCACCTATTTCAAAAATGGCGAGTTGACCGAGGCGACTTGTGAGTTTATCGTTATAATAACCCCGGCAGATGTCTCCTTTGCGCTATCAAATGACCTATCACTTTACTATGAAAACATAAAGTACCTTGTTTCGCTTGTGGAAACGGAGAAGGTGAGCGAGCAGTTTGCGGGCTACGGCAGTTTCCTTAACCTTGTCAACGCTTTAAAAGCGAGCGGTGTGATAGATAACGAGGTATCGTTAAATCACGCATACGAATTTTTGTTCATGAAATACTTCAACATGGTAAATAACCGCATCATAAACGCCGACACTTATAACTCCTTCGTAACCTTCCGAAATTGGACGTATGCTGACTATTACGCTTATTACGAAAACTTTAATTACTTCTCTGAGGGCGCTGTCACCGGCGACGAGGAGAGAGAGAACCTTGAAGGCGACAGGCTCACCCGCGCCAATGTACTTTCAAATGCTTTCCTTTTAAGTTATGATGTTTCGAGTCGCATATCTTCCGTCACCCTTTACGGCGACGGCGCAACGGGCATATATTCCGCTTCGCAGTTTGTTTTGACCTCCACCTCTTCAAGTGTCATTGCAAATCAACTGCAAATTTCCAGCATTGAGGTCTCCTCGGCGGTAAGTTTTGAAGTGAACTCGTCGTATGAGGTGAGGGCATATATTGAAGGCACCAGCGAGGCACTTAGCAATTACAATCTTAACACTGTCACAGTGGACGGCGAGGAGCGCGCATACATAAACTTGCCGAATATGTATGTTCTTCTTCAAATTTTGCGCCTAAATAACAACAGCGCGTTACAGGCGAAATTCTATAATCAAAACGCGACGCAAGTGAGCGTGGACTATGTCGGTGAAAACCAAAATTCCTATTTCTATCCCCTCGACCGCGACACCTACGCCCAACTTGAAGAGGAGTCGAATTTATACATCAATCTTAACCTATACACCTCGAATATCGGCAACAGCCAAGTGGACACAACTTACAATTTCTACACGCCAGAAAACCACTTTGACTTCTCTACCTATCAGGTACTCAATGTTTCGGGTGAAACCACCACCAATGTCACCACAAGTGTCAACCTTCTTCTTTCCGAGGACTTCACTTTCATCATTTACTCCGTGAAAAATGTGGCACAAATAACTCTCAATGCCGGGAATTTAACCTATCAAAACGGCGTAAGAGATATCTATTCTCTCGACACTCAGTATCAACAAAATGTGTTTAAAATAACCGGAATTGGCTTCACTTTGGACGGCGAGGAATATACTTACGAACTTGAAACCGGCATGACAGACGGCAGATATTATAATAACGATAGTCAAGATGTTCTTCTTATGGAAATTGCCGGTAGTGGTACAATGACACCGACAATTGTGGTCACAGAGCCGGTCACCTCGCTTACTATACAAGCAACCGAGCGCTTTGGCGAGTATATAAGGCTTGTGGAGTTTGGCAGAGAATTTGTTTACACCTTTAACGGCGACGGCGTCAGAACGACAGGCGAATATATCATCGACTTAAGCGAGGAGTCCAGCGAGATAGAGTTTGAGGAAGATTCCATAACCTATGTCAACTACTACGCCACATACAGCGACCTTGTCAAGGTGGTAGTGGACTACAACCTTCCTGCTGACAATCAAGAGATGCAAAGTTACTTGCAACTTGGCGTAGATACCGAATCTGACTTGCCATATCCAACCGCCGACTTCCTTGCTTGCGAAAGACTTTCATATGTTCAAGCGGACGGCACGGAACTTGATGTAAACACTATTTTCACCGGTGCAAACGGCGCTTACATAGGCTACACCAGTAACATCTTTGCTCAAATTAACCTAAAAGCGTATTGGAGGATAGGGCGCATAATAATAACCTCGCAAGATGTCACCTATCGCCAAAGCGTTGGCACCTTACCTAATATTTTTGCTAGCAACGTTTGTGTCTACTCGAACAGCGAGAGCGAACTATTTACCTACCTCTACCAAATTGTCTTCACCGGCACGGACGGCACTTTAAATGAGGTCGTGGCAGAAAGTAGGTCCATTTACAGCCTTGTATATAACCTTGAAAACAGTGGCACTTTGGAACATAACGGCAGTTATAAACTTGTTATAACGGTGACCATGAAGGAGGAATATAGGAGCATTCTCTCCGACCCATCAAATTACACTCTCACCGACGAGTCCGTCACCTTTGAGGTGGATTTGCAAGCGCTAAGAATTGCAGATATTGAACTTGTTGGCGAAAACCCAACAACCTATGACGGCGAGGAACATAATGACAGATTCTCTCTCAACGTATCCTATTATCAATTTAGCGAAACACTAAACGACTACGACACCGAAAATATGCTTGAGGCAGTTTTCACCTACGGGCAAGAGGGGCTTTTCACTATCGCCATTCACCGAGGGGAGAGTTTGGTTTACTCCATTATCAATGTGGCAGACTACACGATAACCTTCTCGCCAAATTCCAACTATTATATCCTTGAGGACGGTGTTCAAACCACATTTACCTACACCATTGCGCCGTACGTTGTTGACCTTGAACTTGAAAAAGTCTATCTTTCCAAAAAATTCAATACCACCGACCCAAGCCCACTTCAATATGTCACGACGCGCAACAACGAAACGTTGACCTTTAACTTTACGCGCGATAACGGTGAGGACTTGGGCGAATATAACCTTTACTTAGCAAGCCCAAACGGCTTCACCTGCTCGAACTTTTCCACTAACTACCAAATTGTCTATGGCGACACCGTGCTATATGACGGCGCACTTGCCAATTTAGACACCGCAGTTGGTGTGTTCGAAATTGTGAAGTCCGACACACTGAGGCTCTCGTGGGAAGGCGAAAATATCGAGGTAGATTACAGCGCTGAGGGCTACAAATTGCAAATAAATAATGGTGAAGTTGTCGTTTATCGCGGTACAGAAAGGGTGACAAACCGAACGCTCACCGCTTTCGACGTCACATCAAATTCTTCCACTAACCTTTCTATCATCAGCGACCTATTAAATTACGACAACATCACCCTTATGCTATATAACTCTGAGAGCCTTGAAACGGCAATTAATAGCGCCGTGTATGAAATTCGCGCTATCGTCAAAGAGGGCGCTTTGATTGCGAATTACTATCAAAATATCGTCTTTGACGAGTCGGCTATCTTCCAAATTTTGCCGATGACGATAAATGTTTCTGATATGTCCTTCGACACCATTTACAACGGCGAAGATACCCGCACATTTGTGGTGGAGGGATGCGCGGGCGTCAGCATAATTGCCACCTATCCAACCATTCACGCGGGCGAAAATTTGAGAGTTACTCTAACACTTGCCGTGGAGGGTGCGGGTCAGAACAACTACGCGCTTTCTTCCACCACCGCCATTGCGGATATTGCAAAGCGCGACGCTACCCTTCACATCACACCTAACTACGCCGAAAACGAGGATAGTTACACCTACGGCGACATTTCAAGGTCGAACATGGATGAAGTTTTGTCGATAGATGTACAAGACGCGGACGGCACGAACATAAACTCGATGTTCTATGTTTCATCCTACACGCTCAGTCTTGACCTTACGGGCGCAGAGTCCAACCACCTTGGCTATTTCTATGTGGGCGAGTATGATATTTCCATTGTCGCCTCAACATTTGACGATTTCAATATGGCAATCGCGCCGTCCAGCACGGTGACGATAACGCCGTACGATTACGAAATAGTTTTGCCGGAAAACTACATCACAATCACCACCTTAGACAATGTTTCCGCATATTCCGACACGCGCACTCTCGACGCCACCGGCGACACATTAAATCTCACATATGTTCCAGAGGGACTCACACAAGGCGTGCCGGGCGCGCTCGGGCAATACAACCTTGTTTTAAGTGGCGCAAACGAGTTTGCAAATGGCAGTGTTATTGTCTCGTTAGTCGGCACAGATGCCTTTAATATCACAGCGACCGACGAAACTATCTTCGTGAAATTTGATGACGACGCTTTTGACAGCCACGCGCAACTTTATCTTCCATACAACGGCTACACTTACAGCATTTCGGTAAGCGAAAGCGGAAATTCTATGCTACTCACAAGCACCAGCACATCTTTCAGTGCGCGTGAGATAAACTTCTCTTTCATAAGGAAAACCGGAACGGGCGATGAGGTGTACACCGGCAATATTACTTCGGTTATTATCTCTTTAATCGACTCTTCTTCCTTCAAAAATGCCGGCAGTTACAAGTTATATGTCAATGTCACGGCGGAGGGCGCGACGAACTTTGCCTTCTACGATAACTACTACATCACCGTTCAGCCAATAGAGGTTGACACTCTTAACCTTGACCTTGTCAAGACCTACGACGGCACCAACCGCAAGGAAAATATCGACTTCGACGAAAGGATAAACGACGGCACGGTCAATGACGATGTCTCCGTCACAGCGGTGTACCCAAATAGTCAAGTGGGCGAAAATTACAATGTCACTCTCTACCTAGTTGGCACTTCGGCGCGAAACTACACCTTTTCAAGTGGCACGCCTTTGGGCGAAATAACAAAAGCAAACGCCACAATCGCCCTTTCACAAAACTCTTACACCTACGGCGACATCATGCAAAACTCCGCCTTCTCTTACCTTGTAACTTCGGGCGAAAACAGCGTATCAAACACCGAATACTCGGTTGTGGCGACAATTCGAACGCGCGACGGTTTAGACCCGAGTTTCTCTGCCGGCGGAAATTTAATTGTTGGCTCTTACACCCTTTCGTTAAATATTTCAAGCACTAACTACATTATCACGCCAACCTCGCTTGACTTTGCTGTAACGCCTTACACCTTGACCTTCACTTTCGCCACCGACGGCGTCTATCGCACCTCGTACGGCTCAGCAGAAAGTTTATCCTCCACCTTCCTTCGCGACTACAACACGCCTTTTGGCGACAATGTGGCGGTCACTTTCACGCGTGAAACGGGAAGCGAAGTGGGTAATTATAATATTCTTTCTGCCAGCGTGTCGGATAGTAACTACATAGCGCCAAGCGAAGATAGCGTCACCGACGAAAGCCCGAATGGCGCGTATCGAATCACTCCGTCAAATAACCGCTACTATCTTCTCATATCTGACGCCGACACGGTTAGCCCTAGCAATGAAAGCGCAGTGTCAATGTCAATAGGCTACGACGGACTAACTTACAGCAATATTCAATTCGTTGTGGATAGGAACAATAACACCTATAAAATTAGGTTGTCTGACTCGCTGAACACCCAAGAGTATGAGTATACCTTGAACCTATATTCCTACGATAGCGAAAATAATACCTACATTAAAGCAAACGATTTTGACGCCACTCTTACCGCTACGCTTAGGTTTGCCACCGGCGTGACAGTGCGCAACGTGGGCTCTTACTCCGTTTACGCCGACAGCATTTCTTCGACCAATTTCGATGTCACCTTCGGCATGGCAAGCACCTTGTCGGCATACGCGGTGACAATAACTCCTAAAACGCTGACCTACCAAGTTTCCAGCGTTTCCAAGGTGTTTGATAACAAAGACGCTGTAATAACTTTTGCCGACGCAAGCACTATCTTCAACGGCATTGTTTCGCGCGACAGCGTTTCCGTCACCTTCACCCTCTATGACGATGACACTATTGCAAGATATGTTGGGACGAACTACACCGTTCAAGCGGTGCTTACAAATGGCGCGAACTACGAAATTTCTGGCTCTATCACCGGCGAGATAACCAAGGCGCCGATTGGTATAAACATAGCAAGTGCGACCATAACCTATGGGCAACAACCAGAAATTCAATACGAACTAGATTTTGGTGACCTAGACCTAACCTATTATAACCTAGCCGGCGTAACTGCCAAAATTTCCATTGCCGGCGAGGATTCAACTTCTGGAAACTATAAGGTCACCGAGAGCGGATATGTTATCTCAGCAGAGCTTGTGGACGGCGTTAGAGATTTTGCTCTTACCTACTATTTGAACGCGGACGGCGAAGAGGTCACCGATTCTCCAGCGCGCCTATTTGTCACACCGCGCACTCTCACCATAAGCCAAAAGACAACACCGCTTAGAGAGGTGTTCACAAAACTCTATGACGGCACAGACGATGTGGTGATAACAGACGAAAACGGACTTTTATTTAACCTTGTAAATGTGGCTAATGGCGATATCGTTGATGTAAGCGAAGCAAGATACAATCAAATTATGCCGGGCACCGGGCTTACAGTAACCTTCAGCCTTACCGGCGTGGACGCGGAAAACTACTTAATTTCCACCTACCAAAACGGCGAAATCGAATATCAAACCCTTTACATCGACTTTGACTATCAAGCAGAGGGCGTCACGGCGGATGTCGACGAGGAGAGTATTTTAGAGAGTGTAAAATATCCTTTCTCGGCAACTTCCTTCCTCACTCTCAACACCACAAATAGTGCTAAAAACGCCTTCCCAACCATGCTAATTGGCAGAAATGGCTTCACTTTCAACGGTTGGACTTTAAACCTCTCCGCACAAGAAGGCTCGGCGGAATACTCCTTCTTAAACGGCGTTTTGCGAGATTTAGACTATGACCTTGCGGGGATATATCAAAACGGTATGTTCTTCATACCGGTGAATAACGATAGCGTCACCGTTTCCCTCATTGGCGCGCTTTTGTCGGACGGAAATGACTACTTTAACCTTTATGAGGACAACTCCTCAGCGCGCGTCACCTTTACTGCTAATTGGGTGGGCAACTCCTATTATCTTAACATCGTCATGCAGAACGCAAGCGGAGTGGATTTGGGCGATAGTTATGGTAGTTTTGCCCACATCACCGTAAATAACATTTCCGGCACCGATGTAACCTCCGACGAAATGATTTCTTCCACCTATCAAACCAGCGTAAGTCATGACAATCGCGTGGAAATTGAGGTCACGCTCGAAGAATATATCCGCCTCGTTGGCGTTTACAACAACACTACGGGTGAAGAATTCACTTTTGATGATGTTGTCTCGGGCGACGGCTTCACAACCTATGTTATAGCAAACATAACCAGCACCGCCAACCTTGCCTTCCGCTTTGCTTACGAAAATGTCGCAATTGTGCTTGACCTCACAAGTTTTGTCGACGAGGAAAGTGGGTTAAACGAGGTCTCTTTTAACGATGATAGGTTTATCAATCTTTCCAACAACACCTATTCCTACACCACCACTTGCGACAATGTTTTAGACGCCACACTCTCGTCGTTGCCAGTGCTGACGCGGATAGGCTATACCGTTACGGGCTATGTTTTAAACGGCACAGCGGTGGATGTCAGCGACTTTGAGGAAACTGCCATTTTGGCGTATGCAACTAGGGGCACAGGTGGCTATAATCTGACATATTATCCTACCTTTGATGTGTCGAATGTCGATGTTACTCTCGACTACGCGTACGACAATATCGTTGAACACATACTCGTGCCGTACAACGATATGTTCAAAAATGCGCTAGACGGCGCGTGGGTGGAAACGCCAGTACGCGAGGGCTATACCTTCACCGGTTGGACGGACGAGGCTGGGAGCCTTGTAAATGGCGATAGCGTGTTGACAGACGCCGACGGCGTCATCTTAACCGCCACTTGGCAAATTCAGCAAAATTATGTCACCTTAGAGATAGATGACAACCTGCAACTTTTATCATCCAATGTCGAATACTCGTCAGAAGGCTCAATAGTCACCTTTAATAACATGAACTACGGCGATACGCTCTCCTTCACCTTAGAGGCGAGTGAGGGTTACGAACTTGATATTGTAAGTTATGAACACGGCGCCGAAAGTGGAGAAATCTCTTTCACTGTAGGCGAGAATAACGGAAGCATTTACCTAATTTCCTTTAATATTCCGGCGCAACCTAATGTACAAATTGTTGCCACAAGTAAGGTTAAACAGAACGATGTTGTTTTGGTGGGCGAGCACTTCACTTTAACGCGGGTGACAAGCGGTAACGAGGATATCGCCTTCTCTAATAACACCTTTGAGGTGGATTCGGACATCGAGTTTGTGATGTCAGTTGTCATTGAACAAGGCTATACCTTCGTCGGAGTCAGTGTGGACGAGGCAAACGCAAACGATGTGAGCGTCGAGACTCACCTTGACGGCTTCAACTTGACCTTAACAGTCAGCGGGGTGGTGCGCGATATCACTATAACGCTGGAAACAGGGCTACGCGAAAATAGCATCACCTTCACCTACGGCATTAATGACGCCATAGAGCAAATTATCGCGAACGACCGAATTGTTGCCAATAACACCGCGCTTGTCACCACCGGCAACGACCTTGTTGTCTATGTCGACCTCTTTGAGGGCTATGTGGTGGACGGCGTTACCTTCAGTTATGCGGGCGGAAACGACCAAGCAATTTCGTTTAGCCTTGTGGAGGACGCGGGCAATGACTACAACGGTTTCTATACCTTTACAATTGAGGATATTTATGCCGACGGCGGAGTTAATGTGTCTATCGGCTACCAAACCTACACCATTTCCACCGGCATAGTTGCCTACGATGAAACAGGCGCGCTTGTCACCGACGAGAGTGTGCTTGGTAGTTTCACCGTGCTTGTCAATGAGCTCGAGAGCGACACTGTCAACTTCAACACAGTGGTCACCTTAACCGCCAGCACCTCGCTCAGCGATTACAACTTTGCCGGCTGGTCGAGAGACCAAACAACAATTTTAAGTACAGAAAGCACATATTCACACACCGTCACCTCCGACGAAACACTTTACGCTGTCTTTTCAAAGACGCAATTTAGTGTCAATCTTTCTGCCTTCAGTTACTATATTCTCAATCAAGAATATAACGACACGGCACTAGAGGAAGAGGTCTATTCGCCGATATACGCTCACTTCTTTGAGGAAGGTAGCGAAGTGTTCTCCACTAGCATTTATTACGGCTTCAGCAAAACGATAACCTTGCGCGTGCCGGACGGCTACACCTTCTATGGCTACGGCTACATTTTAAACGCTCAATATAACGGAACAACACTAGCAAGTGGCGAGTTTAGATATGCCTACATTGGGCAAAACACAGACAGAGAAATAGCCCTAACTCTCGATACCCTCTATATGCTCGATTTAGGCTTTGGTGAGGGCGGACGAAATAACAGCGTACCACTCTTTGTGGCGCTTGCACCAAACTCAGTGGATATAAATGTCAACTCCTATCTAAATTATGACGGCTATCTTGAAGAGGACAATCTTGTGGGCGACATCACACTCATTGGCTACACCGACGGCGAAATTACCGAAGTCAACGAGTATGGTTATGTATCCAATACGCTCAATCACTACAAAGATTACTTAGGCTCGGCAAGTTTGCAAAACTTCACGCTTGTGGCAAGCACCGGACATGATGTTTATTTGAAGATTGGCACCACACGCGCCGGTTATTATCTACAAAGTGTAATTAGTTCCAACGAGCGCTTGCTTAGCGTGCAGTACATCGGCGAAGTGTCAGAGGACGCCACCACCTATGCCATTTACCGGCTATACAATATCGTTGGAAGCGTGGATAGCCTCGACTTAAACATCAACTTTGAGCCACAAAAACACATTGTCGACTTCAGCTTCAGAAACGATAGCGACCTAAATGTCGACGGCGGAAATATCTTCCTAGAGGTGGAAGACGCTATGGCAAACAAGGTTTGGGGAAATGGTTCCAACTTCTCTTCTCTTCAAGTTGTCGGCTTCACCGACACCTACTTTAACATTGTGGCATACGTTCGCCTTGGCTTTATGCTTGATTTGGAAAACATCAACCTCTCCTACGATAGCACTAAACTTATCATTTCTAATGTTGTAGGTTACAGGCTTGATTTTGCAGAGAATAACTATAACTACGTTCTTTACTTCCGTGTCAGCGCGCTTAGTGACAGCGCTGAAGTTCTCATAAATCTCACTGCACAGACCTATCGCGTTGTGCTTAACGATATCACGCTCGATAATCCACAGGTTGCCGTAATCGAAAACGTCAAGTTCTATGAAACGCTTGACCTTAGCGCGGAGAACAGCAACAATATCACCAGCAATCTCGGTTACTCAAACGGGCAACTTAATATTGTTCAAACTCGACAGGACTACACCTTCGGCGGTTACTTCACCTATGCCGGCGGAAGAGGTAGGCAGTATATTAATTCCAGCGGACAGACACTACTTGAATTCACCGAAACCGGCTATATCCTAGACGAAAACACCGGCAGATATGTGCTTAGCGACAACGCTTACATCGCAGACGATGGCGTGGTGGTCATCAACCTTTACCTATATTGGTCCTACCTAAAAACGCAGATAACCTTCTCACTCACACCGTCCCTTCGCACCAACATCACCGCTGAGGATCTAGTGAGCGGGGAAAATTCGGCGAACTCATGGTTCAACCGCGATATGCCAATGTATATCGAGGTGGCGTTCAACACCAACATCACTTTCACGGCGCCAGAAATTGAGGGATATGAATTCTACAAATTTGTCATCAAACAAAAGGACGCCAACAATAATTACCTCGCAGATGTGGTAAGTTATTCAAGCAACGTGCCTTGGTCAACTAACGAGCGCGACCGAATTGTGGAAATGACCATTGAAGTGCATTATTTTGCAAGAATCAATGTCACAGTTTCGGGCGGAGAGATGGATTATGAGATAACTCAGAACTTCTCTGACTACACCACCGAAGGACGGACAAATGCCGAGGCGCTTGTAAGAGAGGGGTATGTCGACACTACTAAAGACTATACCTTAACCGCACTTGAAAATGACGGCTATGACTTCAATTATTGGTACAAAGTTTCCACAGAGCAGCGCTATAGCATAAGGTCGATAACCGACAAAGCAACAAGTTATGTCAACTATATCTTGGCTGTTCAAGGCAAGCGCGCCACCTTAAGTTTTGAGCGCTACGACACCACTTCTGGCTATATCGAAAGCATGGTTGTCACTCGAGCCGGCGGTTCACAACAAATTGTTAGACTTGGTCAAGTTGTCAATGGCGAGTTTGTTAAAAACGAAAGATATCTCACTTATGACGTTCGCGTGGGTGACACGGTCACCTTCAACATGGTGGTTGACTATGGCTTCGGCGTAAGTTGGGATTTAGAGAATATCTCGCTTGTTAATATCGACAGAAATTACCTATACTTCTCGCTCCCAATAACCGGCGACATGGCGGAAACCACCACCGAAATCAATCCAACCTTCGTCGGCGAAAGTATGGCAATTTACATCAATAACGCCTTTGCCTACGGTGAAATCATTGAAAACGCCACCGACGGCAACAACGCAAGTTACGCCGGCTATGTGATGTACGAGGGTGCTAGAGCAAATGTCATTTTGCGCGAAATAGGCACCGACCTTACTTTAAGTGTTGTGGTCAACGCACGCTATAATTTAACCGGGATAGAGATTATCAACTACTACGGCGAATCGATTGATGCCATGAATTTCTATGATAGCGAACAAGGCACTCTCTCTTTCACGAGGGCGGAAATCGACGAATATTCACTTGCCGGCACCGCCATGATGACGCTGGAATTTGAAAGACTCTACTTTGAAGCATCGGCAATTGAGGAGCAGGGCGCCGGCACAGGCGACAACCCGTATCTCATCTACACCATTGACGATTTGACCTATTATATGGAAAAAATCAACAGTGGAGCGGTAAATGCAAGTGGAAGGCTTTACGCTCGCGCAAGTTATGTTGTCATGTCCGACCTCTCGCTTAACGAAAAATTCTGGACGCCGATTGGCACTCTTGCCAACCCATTCAACGGCACCTTCAACTTCAATGCGCACGTAATTTCTGATATCTATTTGGCGCAAGTTTACAGCCCAACAAGTTACGGCGGACTCTTTGGTGTCATCGGCAACAGCGCGCACATCTATAGGAACCAAGAGAGTTATTGGTACATTTTCCTAATCATCCTTATCCTCATTTTACTTCTTATTCTGCTTATCATACTTCTAATTTACAACAAGCGCAAAAAACAGAAGCGTGAAGAATTGAACAAGAAATAGGATAATTGAAAGCGCAAAGAAATATAATAAAACAAGGAGGCAGTATGTCCATTTTCCTTGTTTTATTTTTTATGGGCTTGGTGCAAGGGCTCACCGAATTTCTGCCGGTGTCGTCAAGTGGTCATTTAGTGCTTATCTCCAACCTTTTCGGCGTGGAAGAGAGTTTGTTTCTTTCCATTATTCTTCATGTTGCCACCCTATTTTCAATAATGGTCGTCTTTTGGCGAGATATCATAGACCTTATTAAGCACCCGCTTTCCAACAAAACAATCGCGCTTGTGGTCGCCACAATACCAACGTGCATCATCGTGCTTTTAATAATGCCCCTTGTCAAATCGTCCTTTGGTGGTTACTTTTTGCCCTTTTCCTTTTTGATAACTGCAGTCCTTCTTGTGGTCACCGAACTTATCGCCAAAAAAAAGACGACGCATGAATTTAACTACAAAACCGCCGTCATCATGGGCATAGCGCAGGGGTTTGCCGTCTTTCCGGGCATTTCCCGCTCTGGTACCACAATCTGCGCCGGTATACTTGCGGGCGGGGAAAAGAAAGACTGCGCAAAATTTTCCTTCTTAATGAGCATACCTATCGTTTTTCTTTCGCTGTTAATGGAAATATATGAGGCGCTCACGGGCGGAATACATTTGACCTATCCAATTTCGGCGATTATTCTCTCTTTTATTGTCGCTTTCTTAAGTGGCATATTTGCCATAAAATTTATGGTGCGCCTGACCGAAAAAGGCAAACTTTGGTGGTTTTCGTGCTATCTACTCGTCCTAGCGCTCGCCACATTTTTTATGCCTTAATTTCTTTAAAAAGCTTTTAATTTATAAATTGCAAATTAATGAAAATTTTTTTGAACTTTTACTTGAAAACTGCAAATTAAGTAGATATTTTTTTGAATTTTATTTAAAAATGCGCTATTTTTATTCATTTTTAATGGCGTGTTTTTATTTAATTTTCTTAGTTTAAAAAGCGAAAGCGAGTAAATGCGGAAATTCGCCAATAATTAAAATTTTAACCTTTCAAAACACATTTTTTGCAAATTAGGCATACATAGAGATTAAGGCATATTTTTAAGTTTGGTTCTCATATAAATCTTTTGTTAAGGGAGCCAAATGGAATTTTATAAATTAACAATTGAAAAATGTCTTTCTTTGATGTCGACGCGTCCGAGCGGGCTAACGAGCAGCGAGGTCGGCGGAAGGCTAAGTAAGAGCAAGGAGCAACAAATAGGAAAAGCAAAGAAGAATAGCATATTCATAAAATTTTTGGCGCAATTAAAGGAACTTATGGTGCTAATTCTTCTAATTTCTGCCATTGTTTCCATTGTTATAGGCGCGATAGAAAATTCGCCAAGCGAAATCGTGGATGGCGCCATAATCCTTGGCATTGTGATAATGAACGCCATTTTCGGCGTTGTGCAGGAATATAAAACAGAGAAAGCGATAGAAAACCTAAAAAAAATGACCGAGTCAACCGCCATGGTGCTTAGAGACGGCAAGGTGGAAAAGGTGGTGAGTAGCAGTCTTGTGCATGGTGACATCGTTCTACTAGAGGCTGGCTCTATTGTGCCGGCGGACTTACGGCTTATCGAGTCGGCGAATCTTAAAATCGACGAATCTGCATTGACCGGCGAGAGCAACGCCGTGACGAAAAACGCCGACCTAGATTATTCCATAGATGTCCCAGTTGGCGACCGAAAAAATATTGCGTACCTTGGCAGTGTGGTCGAAAACGGACACGCAAAGGGCGTTGTTATGGCGCTTGGCAAAGAGACGGAGTTTGGAAAAATTGCCGAAAGTTTGCAGGAAACCAAAAAAGAGTTAACTCCGCTGCAAAAGAACATCCAGTCTGTTGGCAAGGTTTTAACCTACATCATTCTGCTTATAGCCTCAATAACCTTCATTTTGGAAGCGATTGCGCGCCCGACTGAAATACTAAACGCCTTTCTAACGGCGGTTGCCATATCCGTCGCAGCGATACCCGAAAGTATGCCGGCGGTAATCACCATAATAATGAGTTTGGGTATTGCGGAGTTAAGCAAGCAAAAGGCGATTGTGAAAAAGATGCACGCGGTGGAAACCTTAGGCTGTTGCGACGTCATTTGCTCAGATAAGACGGGCACAATAACGGAAAACCGCATGACGGTGCAAGAGGTTTGGTCTAATTTTAACGAAAAAAGCGGATATTTCGACCTCCTTTTAAAGAACATGGTGCTTTGCAACGACGCACAACTGGGTAAATCTGGGTATGTGGGCGATTCCACCGAAGTGGCGCTTTTAAATTATGCTAAAACCAAAAACGTCAAAAAGGAAGAGGAAAATTCTCCACGCTTAAAGGAGATATCCTTTTCTTCTGAAAGAAAAATGATGTCAACTCTCAACCTTGTGGGCGACAAAAAGGTGCTATTTGTTAAGGGCGCGCTCGATAGAATTTTGGATAAATGCCGTTTCATCGCCTCGGAAAATGGCGTGATTGAACTAACCAAAGAAAAGAAGAAGGAAATCTTAAAAATAAACTCGAATATGTGCAAAGAGGCGCTAAGGGTGCTGGCTTTTGCCTATAAACTAACAGGCGATTTAGACGAAAACGACCTCGTCTTTTTGGGACTTGTGGGAATGATTGACCCTCCACGAAAGGAAATTTACGAGGCGGTGGAAAAATGCCGACGCGCCGGCATGAGACCGGTGATGATAACCGGCGACTATAAGGATACAGCCTTTGCGATAGCGAAAAAAATCGGCATTGCAAAGTCGATGAAAGAAGTGGTATCGGGCGAAGAAATCGACAAATTTTCCGACGAGGAATTTTTGAAGGTTGTGGAAAAAACTGCGGTGTTCGCGCGCGTCAGCCCTCAACATAAACAGAAGATTGTGGAAGCGCTTAAAAAAAATGGGCATAATGTGGCAATGACCGGCGACGGCGTCAATGATGCGCCAAGCATGAAAAAGGCGAACATCGGCATCGGCATGGGCAAAAGCGGAACCGATGTCACCAAAGAAGTTGCCGATATAATAATCACCGACGACAACTTCGCCACAATTGTTGTTGCAGTCGAACAGGGCAGAAAGATTTACAGCAACATTCAAAAAACAATAAAATTCCTCTTTTCGGCGAACATGGCGGAAATTTTGGCGCTTTTCTTTGTGACAATTATCTTTCCGAACAAAACCTTTCTTCTGCCGGTGCAAATTCTTTTCGTCAATCTTATAACCGACTCTCTGCCAGCCATTGCGCTTGGCATGGAAAAGGTGGAAAGTGGGGTTATGAACGAAAAGCCGCGAGATAAGTCCAGCGGGCTCTTTTCCAACGGTGTGGGCGCTAGTATAATTATCTTGGGCGCCATTCAAACGCTTTTGACACTGTCGGCATATGTGATTGGGCTGTTTTATTACAACGAATATGTCGCCATGACCATGGCTTTCTACACTCTCAATTTTATCCAACTTTTCTATATGTTCACGGCGCGTTCAAAGGAGTGCTGTTTTAAAAGTAATCCGTTTAAAAACAAACTTTTCACTCTCTCCATTGTTGTGGGCTTTGGACTTTTAATCGCCATTGCCACCACTAGTTTTAAAGACGTTCTAAAACTCACCAGTCTAGACTTCTCCTGCTGGCTTATTGTGCTTATACTTTCCGTTTCCATCATCTTTATCGGCGAATTATACAAGTTGATTGAAAAGAAAATTTGCTTTAAAAGAACGGCGCGCAAGGAAAATAAAGAGACAAAATAAACTAATAATCCGAAGGGAAAATAAAAGCAGAAAAAGGATAGAAATATCCAAGCAAGAATAAAGGCGAAAGATCCAAAGAAGAACGAAAAACGAAAAGTGAAGAATTGAAAAATAAGAAATAAAAAAATATTCAAACCGTATGGTTCGAATATTTTTTCATTGGTGCGGATAACAGGATTTGAACCTGCATGAGATTGCTCTCACTAGGACCTGAACCTAGCGCGTCTGCCGTTGCGTCACAAACAGCGCTTCATTTCAACTTTTGTCTATCGCCAAAAGTCTTACCATTCGCTTGTTTGCTCCTTCTCCCCAAAAATGGCAAGCATTTTCGGAGGCCCCGTTAAGTCATATGGCGGAACGCCAACCGCTTATTTGCCTATATTGGTGCGACAAGTGATAAAGTATCCGAACCGACTGCAAGTCCAAGTTGGTGTGGGTTATATGCAGATGAGAACTTATTTTAATTGTTTCACTTCTTTACTATGAGATTTTATTTGATCAACCACCGTATCAAGCAATATTGGGAAA
>CALVNE010000013.1 GCA_944349515.1 uncultured Clostridia bacterium
AAATTATCTTGTCGATTTTTGCAATTTTTTTCTGTTTAGGCACACTTACCGGTGGCGCCTGCCTTCTAGGTGGCTGTGATAGTACCCCTTCCAGCATTCAAACCCCAACCACTGAAAACCCAACTGCTGAAACTCCAACCGTTGACACCCCAACCACCGACGAAAATGCGGGGGGGGGGGAAAATGGAAGTAAAATAGATTTAGATGAAGAAGGTGATAGTGTGCATGCTATGTCAACTTTTAATATAGTTATAACTATATCGTCTGGGCGGGGGCATGGCACTGTTGGTTATAAATCAAGTACTTCGGGAACATATACAACAAGGGTTAATAAGCAAACTACTATCGGTGGTGACTACTTAACGTTGTATTCAACTCCTGATACAGGTTATAAAGCGTCTATAACAAGCACTCGATATTATTATTTTACCACATCTGGAACTCTTACTTATTCATCACGCGTTCCAACAAGATATGGTAGCGGATATGGCACAATAAATTACACAGTTTCGTTTACAGCATTGCCAACAACTTACACTGTAACAGTCAAGTATTCAAGTAGCAGTAAAATACCAAGTTCTTCTAAACTCAACATTGCAGTGGATGGATCAACAACAAGTGAAACTATATCGTTAGGTGGCTCAACTTCTTTTACTTTTGATGCGGGAACCACACATAGTATCATGGGCACGCCAACCAATTCAGGAGATTCACATTGTGAAACGCGGTGTGGTACTACTACAAACTATGGCTATTGTGCGGTCACAGGAATAAATTCATCAAGAACATTAACCTTTACTGCCTATGCGCGGAGATACATAACATATGATGGCAACGGTTCAACTGGCGGTTCAACCTCTCAGACTTCTGTATATTATGGCGATGATGCTACAGTTGCATCAAATGGCTTTACTAGAACAAATTATGACTTTCTCTATTGGTCAACCTCATCTTCTAGCGGAACTAAATATGAACAAGGAGCAACTATTTCTAATTTGACATCTAACATGACGCTTTATGCACGTTGGAGTTTCAATCCGCCATATACTTGGGAAGAAATTACATACGAAGCAAATTATCCTAACGGAACAACTGATACATACACACAAGATGTTCGATCTGACAGTAGTGTTGGCATTTTATCAGCGTCAGAGTGTGGTTTTAGTTATACTGGTTATACTTGGTCACATTGGAACACGAATTCAAGCGGAACGGGTGTAAATTGGTATGACTACGAAACTTGGTCAGGCTCACGCGGAAGTGACACTCTATATGCTATTTGGGATATAAATACCTACACCATTTCGTACAACAACAACGGCGGAACAGGGACGATGTCAAGTTCCACTAAAACCTATGGAGTGCCGTTAACACTGCGCGCCTGCACTTTCACGCGGACGGGGTATGAGTTTATGGGCTGGTCCAACTCGCCGGGCGAGAATAACAGTGTGAACTACGCTGACCAAGGTTCTTACACTGCCAATGCTAGTGACACGCTCTATGCAGTCTGGGAACCGGCGGTGTATCGGATTGAGTTGAACGCAAATGGCGGGTCGGGCGGACTGAGTGCGGTGTATGTAAAATATAACACCGGGTATTATTCCGATTCTTCCGCGTCGACTGCGATTTCTTCGGTTGCTAGACCAAGTCGGACGGCATTTTCCTTCCAAGGCTATTATCTTGCCAACAATACATCATCTACTTGTATGATTAATGCTGACGGCAGTTTCGCTGACGCGTTCACAACAACCTATTTTACCGCTCCGGCGACGCTCTACGCGCAGTGGCGGGCAAATAACCCGGCATACTATGACGAAGAGGGCGGATATTGGTATATCGAAAATGGGCGTTTACCACAAACGCGGGTTAGTGGCAGTCTTAAAACTACCTTGCAATCAAGTTGGGGTAACTTGGAAACCGGTTCGACTTACACTATGGACGCGACGGGCGATATGGTGGCAAAAATTTATGGAGGGAATGAATACTGCACATATAACGGTGAGTATTATCTCGTGGAGCCGATAAGATGGAGATTGACTTACAACGCCAATCAAGAAGTGGGGTATGGGGTTTCATATCCTTATACAAGTGCTATTATGGATACCATTGTCTATGCCGGGCGATATTCCACAGAGGAACTTGGAGCGGGAGATGGCTACAAACACACTGCGGTTGATGAACTAATGAACAATCAGATTAGTACTACTTATTTTGTTCCAAGTGCAAATAGCATACCAAGTTTTGGCACTGGAGGAAATTTGAACGGCGCAAACACATCGAATCCGTATGTTGGAATTAAAGTTGCCTCTCGCTCAAATATCATGAGTGTTGCTGGTGATTACAGTGTTAAATTTTCCGACCTTGTTTTAGACTATTTGTATGATAATGGGTCTATTCCACTTTATTATACTTGCGATATAGGGACAAATTATAACCAGATTATTTGTCTTACTGAGGATGGGCAAATAACTCAGCGCCAACCAAATTTAAACTATTTAGGTGTTCAATTTGGAATTTTAATTAGTCAATATGCGTGTGTCGAAAGGCAAGCATGACCCTTGCATCTTGTTTTTCTTTCGCTTATATCAAAATTTACCACAACTTTTCACTTAAACGCGCTCGCGTTTGTCTATTTTTCATTGGCAATCGCGGGTTTTCTTTCACTTTCTCTCAAAAAATGCTTGACAATTGCGCGCGGGGTGTGATAATATATAAGTGTTGAAATTTGTGGTTTTTTGCAAGTTTCGCATTCCGCTTGTGTCGGGTTTTAGAAGTGTGTTTTTTAGTAGAACAAATTTTGGTGTGATTTTACTCAAAATTGGTGCTTTTTCACCCCACCTAGGACGACAGCGAGTTTGATTAAGGAGGTTTTAAAGATGTTTGCAATTGTTCAAACCGGTGGTAAGCAATACAATGTGACCGAAGGCGACGTAATCAAAGTGGAAAAACTGCCAAACGCTGTGGGCGATAAGGTAAGTTTGGAAGTTTTGCTTGTGTCCGACGGCGCAAAGACCGTTGCTGGAACACCAACCGTTAAAGGTGCTGAAGTGACCGCTGAAATTCTTTCTCATGGCAAGGGCGACAAGATTGTTGTCTATAAATACAAGCCAAAGAAAAACGAAAGAAAGAAGCAAGGTCATAGACAACCTTGGACTGAAATCAAAATCGTTTCAGTGAAGATGTAATGACAAGGGTTGTGATTTTTAAAAAGAAAGACCGTATCTCGGGCTTTGAAATCTCTGGGCATACCGGCTATGCGGAAGAGGGGAGCGACATTGTGTGCAGTGCAGTTTCCTCTGTTAGCCAAATGGCGCTTTTGGGGATTAAAGATGTGCTGAAGTTGAACATTTTTTTCGAAATTAGTGACGGATTTTTGAAATTGTCGCTTGGAAAAAATGTGGAAAACGAGTCGGCGCAAGTGCTCCTCAAAAGCATGGAAAAATCGCTTAGAGAAATTCAAAGAGAGTATGGCAACTATGTTAAATTGGAGGTAAAAGAAGATGTATTTTAATATTCAACTTTTTGCCCATAAAAAAGGTGGCGGAAGCACTAAGAACGGTAGAGACTCTCAGGCAAAACGTCTTGGCGTGAAGGTGTATGCGGGTCAAACTGTGACTGCAGGCTCCATTATCGTGCGTCAGCGCGGAACTGTAATTTATCCGGGTGCTAATGTTGGTCTTGGAAAAGACTACACACTTTTTGCTCTCAAAGACGGCGTTGTTTCGTTCGGCGAAAGCAAGGGCAAGAAAATCGTTTCTGTAAATTAATGAAAGGGCTTTTTGCCCTTTTTTTGTTGCGATTTTGCTTTTTCGCCTTAATTTGTTTTTGGTTACTTTGCCTTTTTTTGGTATGCTACTTGCGATAAAATTTCAATGCGTAAAAGTTATCGCATAAAAGCACAATTTGCAAGACGCAGTGGTGAAATGTATAGCAAAAAACTTAGTGGCGGAGAGCAAAACCAACTTGCGGAAATTGTAGGCAGACCTTAATTCTACATTTATATTACACGAGAGGATAAATGGAATACAAGCTTTTAGACAACGGCATAGAGATTATCGGAAAAGACTGTTTTAACATTGTCGACATACTTGAATGTGGGCAGATTTTTTCTTACGTTAAGTGCGATGACGGATATTCTGTTTACTCTCTTGACAAGCGCGCGAAGGTTGTAGAAAGAGAAAATGGTTATAAAATCATAACCGATGACCCTGAGTATTTTGAGAACTTTTTCGACCTTAAAACTGATTACACTGTAATTATGGCAAGGCTAAAAAAGTATCCACTTTTAAAATCTCCTATCGAGTTTGGCGGTGGTATAAGAATTTTAAAGCAAAACCTGTTTGAGACGCTGATAAGTTTCATCGTTTCAGCAAACAACAACATTAAGCGCATTCAACTTATTTTGTTTAGGCTGCGCGAGGCGCTCGGAGAAGATATGGGCGACTATCACGCCTTCCCGTCGCGCGAAAGTTTGCTTGAAAAAGACGAGGCGTTCTTTAAGAGTATCGGGGCGGGCTATCGCGCAAGTTACCTCTACAAAGTGGTACGGCAGGTGGACGAAAAAACTCTAGTAGAATGGAAAAAATTACCCACTTCGGAACTGAGAAGAAAACTTATTGGCCTCAGCGGTGTTGGACCTAAGGTTGCCGACTGTGTGCTGCTTTTCGGTTACGGGCGTGGCGACGTCTTTCCGGTGGATACATGGATAGCAAAGATGTACAATAAATATTACACGCCACTTGAAAACCGAGAGGAGATTAGGCGAAGGCTCACCGACGAGTTTGGCGAAGATTCAGGCTATGCGCAACAATACCTCTTTTACTATATGCGCTCGGAAAGTGGATAGAGATTAAAATTTGATGTTTTGTTTAATGCAAAGATGTATAACAAGCGACTGTTGTTAACGCAAACTTTTCGTCTAAAAATCGAACTAGGTGAGATATGTTTGAGTTCAACAAAATTGATGCACTAATAGATAACATTTTGTGTGTTTATTAAGGTTACTCAAATTTACAAAATTTAACGGAACGCTAGCAAAAAATGCAAAATTTGCGTGGTAAAACGCGAAAAAATGCTAAAAAAGTATAAAAAAAACGATGAAAATTGCAAAATTTTTTAAAAAATGGTATTGAAAAAGAAAAAAATGTGTGATATAATCACAATAGAAAGCGAAAAATTCGCTAAAAGAGGAGGAACAAATGAAAGGAAATTTAAAAACGAAATTTTTAACACTTGGCTTGGCGGGAAGTGCATTTTTGGCGCCACTTACCGCTTGTGATGACACTCAGGCAGAGGTGCCACCAATCGTGGAGCCAGAGGTTGATTATTTTGAATCAGTGGAAATCGATGGCGAGGTAAACCCGAACATCATTTTGCCAGACGGAACGGTAAACAAAGAGGGCTTCGCTTCCGCACTTTTT
This sequence comes from uncultured Clostridia bacterium, assembly GCA_944349515.1. Taxonomy (GTDB): domain Bacteria; phylum Bacillota; class Clostridia; order Christensenellales; family UBA1242; genus Caccovivens. The sequence continues at coordinate 5,421 of CALVNE010000013.1, forward strand.
GATATCTTTAAAGCAAGACTGATAAATCAAACCTATGGAGATTTGCATTTGTCAGGTTACGAATCATTTCAACCAATTTTTACAAGTTATGACCCAGAAAGCAACAAGCTTACTATATCTGGTTTTGGTGTTTATGTTGAAGAGGGTCAAATTGATGACTCTATTTATGGCGATTTTAGAACTATGGAATTCACTGCTAGATTAAACGAAATCGAAACTTTTGAAGAACTTATCCAATATTTTGAGGAATTTCCAGATATAACAAACACAAGCACTCTGGCTCTCGCACATTACGAACATGTCTTTGGTGAGGGCGAAGATGACGAAGTTGATAAAAAATTGATTGAAATTTCAAGAAAGTTTTATCAAGAGAACGTTCCAAGCTACTCCTATTCTGACGATGATGTGCAATTTTTTGGAAAGTTACACGTAGGTGAAAGTGGCGACGAAATGGTTGTTTATACAAGCACATTGCATTATGATGAAGATAGCGAAACTATTGTTTTGTACTGCAACAAGGTTAGCATTCCAACCACCGGTGATTGGAAAGAAAATCTTTTAAATGAAAATGGTATTGAAATTGAAACATATGATGATACATTTGGTATAGGTGCAAATAACACCATTGTTGGCAAAGTTAACGAATATTTCTGTAACGTATCTGACATTGATTACACAGACATTTTGAATTTTGATAGAGGAATGCTTTCGAATCTCGATAAAGAAGTTGCACAGTCGAAAGATTGGGTGGCTCATGTGCCAAATTCTGTTATGAAGGATATTGAAAAGTAAGCGTCTTAATATTTTTAGGGCGCGGATAAAACTACTGTGCGTCCTATAAAATATATTACTGAAAAGGAGGGTATATTTTATGGAAAAGAAGAAAAAAACTATTTTAAAAGTTGGCGCCGGCGTGCTTGCACTAGCGCTTGTTGGCACCATTGTTGGCGTGGCGTTAAGCAGTAATAAGGAGGAAGTTAAGGATCCGAATAATCAAGTTGTGACGCCGATTAATCCGGTTACGCCAAATGAACCTAGCACTCCAGAGCCTGAGCCGGAACCAACTCCCGAGCCGGAACCTGAGCCAGAGCCAACTCCAGAACCTGAACCCGAGCCTGAGCCGGAGCCAGAACCGGAACCAACCCCAGAGCCTGAACCGGAACCCGAGCCTGAGCCTGAGCCTGAGCCGGAGCCTGAACCAACACAACCGCGCGAGGACATGATTTTCTTTGAGGACACGGGCGAATTAAACACCGAGGGCTTTCATGAGGCGCTTATGTATATTATGGATAACTATGTAAAACAAGGCTTTACTCTGTCTGAACGCTTTTTCGAAAGAATTTATGATGATTATGAAATTTTTGCTGTCAATTGGAATAAGAAGGATAACAATATTTATTTATTTTACATTGGCGATTTAAAAACCTATACACGCGACAACAACAAACAACTCTGCATTACAAGAATTTCAAATATTAATTTAACTGATAGCAAATTTGAAAATAGTTTAGAAAAATTTGTTGAAGAAAGCATGAATAGTAACATAGTTAGTAACAATATTTACACTCTTGAGTATCATCACACCGAAAATGACCTTAATAGGCTTGAAAATTATTACAAGAAAGCCTATCAAATGGCAGAACATCGCATTGAACAAGAGTTAGGCAGTAATGAGGTTGTGATTGGAAGTTTTATTACAGCAAGAAATAGTACGGCAGCGAGTCTGGGATTAGGAGATAATGATATTATCGCTACTCGATATTGGGTTTTGAACGAAAGAACAAATAAAATAACTGAAGTTTCTGTTCCAATTCATACATCCACAATTTTAGGCGAAGGTTTTGAAAAAAATATAATGAATTGCCCAATAACTGGCAATGATTATGTTAAATTTTCAACAATATCAAGTAAAGATGTTATAACCATAGAACCAGCGACCTTATATAATGTTGGAAATAGTAGAGTTATCAGTACAATGAGTGCGGCAAAGAGCGATAGATATGCTTTTGTTGATGATAAATACCATGAACTATAAATATCAAAAATATTAAATAACAGGGAATTTTCCTTGTTATTTTTTTAAACTATGTGTTATAATAAAAATATGAAAAAGAATCACAAAATTTTAACAATATTTTTGTGTTTAATCATTTTTTTCGTGGCTGGGTGTGGCGACGGAGGTTTTGGTGCTGGGTCTGAAAATTCGCCGGTAAACTTGCAAAGTGTTAAGGTTTTGCGTAAGCCAGCAGAATACAGCATAAGCGAAATTGTCGGTGAAGAAAATTCTGAGTATTTTTATAATTTACTTTCCAGAAATATTATGAGATTTCTTTATTGGACTTATTCTTATGGATTAGAAGATGATAGTATTGTGTCAGAGATTTATCAAACAAATATTGTTAATGGCACGGCACTAGAAAATATATTTAGTGATACAAATACAGACAAATATTTCTATTATGACTCTGTTAGGTACAGCATAGATTCAATTACTGTTAACAATGTGGATAAGGTGCTGGAGATAAATTTAGACACAGGCTCTGCTTGGAATTTTGGTTTTGATAATTACTACACGCTTGACGAGTCTGTCAGTGGTTTTCCAACACTTGCGCTTGTGAATAATACTTCGGGATACTCGTCGATTACATATTCTGAAAATGGTGACGAATTAAGTGTTAATGCGAATTACTTTGATTACACCGACGATATATACGGCGTGCCGGAAGATTATTCGAGTGTTTATTATGGCGGAGATGTTGAAGAAAACGGCGTTTTGATGTATGGTCAGTCGCCATACTATCAGCAAGAGGTGGCGGGTGAAGCGGTGACGGCACTTAACACCTACCAGGACGCGCTCGAGTATGTGACCTATCTTTTCGTGCTTGGTTATGACTATGAAAATGCTGACGGGGCGGTGAACACAGATGACGCGCCATACTTCAACTTACAGATATCTCAACAACAGCGCGACGTTTGGCTTAACGACAGTGAACTTAGGTTAAATATGCCGGAAATTACTGTGCAAGAAACGCCAAGCGGACAAACGAATGTGCCTATCATAGAGGCTCTCGGCGAAATTAAAGAGCGTTATAACATACTTGGAACTTATATTGGCATCACCGACGAAAATAAAGAGCAACTTCTTAGGTTTATCTTAGAGCGCGTTATTGGATTAGATGAAAACGAAACCGGAAATTACTCGTTTGAATTCCGCTATCTCTTTGATGGCGGAGGCAATACGCCACAAACGGACCCGGCAAGAACTAGAACAATTGAGGTGAATCGCGACTACGAAAATGTGGTGAGAAACATTATTGATGTGGCTTGCTCGGAAGTGAGAATCGGCGGTTCGGAGGGCAATAATGAGGTGTTCATTGACTCGGCGTACCCAATTTCTGAAATTGTCGACTATCGAAATGACTATTTCTACACTGGTTGGTATGACGAAAATGGCAATGTCACCGACGAAGATGTTTTGGCACATGTTGAAGCAGCGCAGTATCAAACAATGTGCATAACTTTGCCGGAAGAAGATGTGGGGTCATTTTTAACTGATGTACAACTATGCTTTGAGTATTATAACGACAACCCAGACGCGGAAAGCGACTTATATTACGACGAGGTGGGCGGGCTGACACTCAATGTCGGCATACGCTATTACGATAGCCAAGGCAATCAACTTTATGCTCCATCTCCGGCATTGAAGAACGTTAAGTATGGCAAGATTTTCAGTGACACCGATTATCACGCTGGCATCGACCCAGACTCTCGCAATGTTCACTTCACCACAAGTGACGATGTAAGCAGTGGCGACGATATTTACAATATAGTGTTTTCGAAAATCGAGCCGATTTCAATCACCGCCGACCAATTTGATGATAACGATATCGACGGCGTTTTGAATGCCGAGGAACGCGGCGAAGAAATAAACGAATACGAACACGTTATGACTATCAGTGGTAATTCACCTGCGCGTGAGTATTATACCATGAATGAGTCAGCGTCCTATGGGCAGTACGCCACCTTCAACCACACCATGTTTGAGGGTAAGTGCGACTTTGTTGAAATTTACTTTGATGTTTTGAAGGATAAGGAAACACTGAATAAGAACTACAATTTCAAAGTGGGTCTTGTTTGGGTAAGCACGCGCTCCGATATAGGCTCAACATCAAATTTTGGCTTAATAAATCAAAAAAATATCTTCGAAGAAGTGGATATTACAAAGACTAAATATGAAATTTAATCTTCAATTCTTAAAGATTGGCAATAACAAAATTTAGATTGACGAATTTAGGAAAACTAGATATGGTGTATTATGCAATCGCATACTACACCATATTTTGTGCTGATGACGCGTGATTTTAAAGGCAAATAAAGTTCGGAATATAAACATTGGCGTTATAAATTTTTATAAAAATGGATATGCAAAATAAAACTGCATTATCTATAAAGATAACAAAAAAATATTAATAAAAATAGTAAATAAATATTGCTTTGAATTTAAAAAGTTATCACTAATTAAAGCAAAACAACATCAATTAAAACATAAAAATGACACTGTTTAAATTAAAAAAATATCATTTAATGTTCAAATGCAATATAAAAAACTTGAAAACTAAATTTAGAAGGGAAAGGGTATTTACAAATTACATAAAATATGCTAAAATGACAATGTAAGGAGCGAGCGTGAAATCTCTTATCTATGCACTTATCATTATCATGGTTATCGATGCCTTTTTGCTGGCATACTTTATCATTCGCCTATTGCAAAAAAAGAGGCTGAAGGCAAATAATGTTGTTATAAAAAGTGTTAAAGAAAAGGATAAAACAAAAGAAGGAAAGACAGAAAAAACTAAGCCGGTAGGAGAGAAACAAAAAAAGGTTGAGTCCAAAACGGCTGAGAAGAGCAAACCTAAAAACAAACTCACAAAACACAGTTCATTTGGTAAAATCAAGGTCAACGAGGAGGCGCTTAAAGAGATACTCGCCGGCTACGATAAGGCGGAGGCTTTAGCACAGCAAAAGGATGCAAGTGAGGCAGCCGAAATTGTAACGGCGCCGTCAGAAAAGGTTGCCACAAGTGCGAATGGCGGTTTGAGTGAGACGAAAAATAATACGTTGAATAGCGCTGGAGGTGTGGACGCTGTTTTTGAGGATTTTAAGCTTGAAGAGTCAGCCGAGGACAAACAGGAAGTGAAGCCGGGAAGGAAATCTCCTCGTTTTTCTAGCCAACCTAATCGTTTTGGGCATAGGACGCCAAATCTTTTTGACGCGTATAAAAAAACCAGCGTGCCAAAAATAGAGGAGGTGTCGAAGCGTGTCGACGATTTAAACGACGACAATTTGGACGATGATGACGATGACTTTGACACGAGCGACATTGAAAAGGCTTATCAAGATTTTCTCAACAGAAAAAAGCAGGAGTATTTGAAAAAATATGAAGATGACATGGATATTGGCGAGGACGACACTTTTGACGACGAGGACGATTTTGACAAGCCGACTTTCTCGCGCGCGAACAATGTGTCCGAAAAGAAATATACGCTTGCTGATTTTAAGGAGGATTATTTCAAAAAGCACCTAGATATTGCAACGATCACCAAGAAACTTTCCGAGGAGGATAAAAATAAGATTCTCGACATACTTCTTCGCAAAAATACCATTGAAGAAAGCGATTTTGAGTGATAGCGTGGCTTTGTTTTTGATAAATTACATTGTTTCACAGTTTTTAAAAATTGTTTATATAACTTTTTTGCAATTAGTTTGAAAATTGCTTGACAACTTCGATTTTAATTGATGTCCTACATATATCATAAAAGGATGGAAATCAGCGCATCAGAGGATACTCCTATCGGGGGCGGACTTGGTTTGGAATTAGAAGAGTTAGATTTGCAAATTAGTTACAGCGGACTTATCGATGCGAATAACAACACTTTTTTTGAGGGCAGTGTCTATTTGAAAGGTGAATCGCAAGGGTTAGAACTTAAGTACGATGTGGACGGAAGCACTTATTATAATGCAAAGGAAATGACTTATTACAGTAATGTGAACGGTGAAAAGGTTAAATATACCCATTCAGCATCGCAATCTTTGTTTGAATCATTCTATGGTATGTTTAATGGTATAATAGATTCGGAAGGGCTCGTTTCAGAGCAGTTATCCGCCGAAGGTGCCACATATCAAATTGCCACTGATGAAAATTACACAAAAATTAGAGCCGATATTCCGGACGAAAGTAGTGGCGTGCTTAATGAGGGAACCTGTTATTTAATCATGGACTCCGAGAAAAATTTTGTGGCATTTAGAATGGAGGCAAGCATTTTTGGAATGAATCAAATGATAGAGTTTGTGGCAACCGACGCCGTGGTTGAATTTCCAGAAGATTTAGCCTCCTATGTTGAGGTGACAGTTTGATTTCAACATGAACGGAAAATTTAAAGTTTAAAAATTATTAAAAGAGCATTATATGCTCTTTTTTAATAAGGTAAATATATTTTCAATATTCTTTTTATTAAAATTCGCTCATATATTAAAATGGAATGTTTAATTTTTTTGGCGAACTCAAAAGGGATATTGGTGTTAAGGTTGATGAGTTTCACATCATCAATATTTCTAACAAACTTTTGTATGTTGAGGGGCACAAGGGTTTGACGGCGCTGTCAAGCACGCTTGTGGCGTTCAAAGTTAAGAGCGGACGCGTGGAAGTTGAGGGCGAGGGGTTGTATTTAAAAGAACTCACCGAAAACACCGCGAAAATTTCCGGCACAATCAAAAGGGTGGAAAGTTTTTGAAAAACGGTGTTCAGTTTAAGATAAAGGGATTAAACCAAGAAAAAAATTTAAACATTCTCTCTAAAACCTTTTCACTTCACGACATTGTTAGATTGTCTAAAAACATGGCGACCTTTAAGGTCAGTTTGTTGCACGCAAAAAAGGTCCGAAAAAAATTGAAAGACCTCTCTGTGGAGATTTTGGAAGAGCGAAGATTGGGAATTTTCCCAGTGCTTGCAAGAATTTTTCACCCATGTATTATCTCTGCCGTTATTTTTAGCCTTCTTCTAATTTTAGCGCAATCGCCTTTCATTTTGCAGTATGAGGTAATAGGCGAAGAAAGTTTGTCAAAATCGGAGATTGTTTCCTTCGTTAAGAATAATTTTAGTAGTAATAAATATAAACTTTCCACTAAAAGCGTGCAGACGGCGCTTTATAAGGAGTACGAAGAGATAAGTTTCGTTTCGGTTATTGTGCGCGGACAAACTTTGGTTATTAACATCAAGGAAAAACTTTTGCCAGACGAAATTTATGGCGACTTCACGCCTATAGTCAGCGAATACGACGGCAAAATCACCGAAATTAACCTCATTTCGGGCAGTATGGCGGTTAAGGTGGGCGACTATGTTCGCGCGGGCGATGTGCTTGTAAATCCGTACTACATGGACGGCGATGTTAGGCGTGAGGTGCGCGCGAACGCCGAGATAAAAATGGAAGTTTATCACACGGTCAGCCTCACGCACTACGAGGATAGAACCGAACGCGTGCGCACAGGCAGAAGCGTGGAAAATGTGGAGATTTCGCTCTTTGACTTGCCAATTTACACCACCATAAACGAAGTGGACTATGAACTGTTCGAAGAGGTTGTAAAAGAGAGCGACCTTATTCTTAACAACCTCTTACCTTTAAAAATGAGGCAAACAACTTACTACGAACTAGAGGAGGTGGAGGTGCATGAAACCTTCGCGGAGGCGCAGAATAGATTAATTCAAGAAGCGCGTGAAAAAATTTTGGAAAATGCTGAAAATTGTGATATAATACTTAATGAGCACTTCACTTTGGAGGACGGGGAAGGTTGTACGACGATGACCTACACCATTGTGGAAGAAAAGACTATTGGAGGTTTAGATGAAAATTGAAGGCAAATTTGGGCTATACAAAAGAACACTCAACAAAATTTTTAAAGTGTGCGAAAAGGTGCTGAAAGAGGATTTTTCGGGGGCGTATGTGTCTGTCAATTTCGTCAGCGACGAAGAGATAAAGCGTTTGAACAAGGAATTTCGCGGGGTGGATAAAACAACCGATGTGCTTTCCTTTCCTAACTTAAACAAAACACCCAAAGAAAAGGTGAAGAAGTTTGAAAAGTACGCCGATTTAGACACCGGCCTTATCTTTTTGGGCGACATACTGATTTCCAAAAACGTTGCAAAAAAACAGGCGAGAGAGTATGAGCATTCCTTAAAGCGCGAAGTGTGCTTTTTGGCGCTACATGGCTTTCTACATCTACTTGGTTTTGACCACATCAAAGAGGACGATGAAAGGGTGATGAACAAACTTCAAGACAAAATATTAAGCGAGGTAAACCTGTGAAATGCGGATATGTGGCGGTGTTGGGGCGACCTAACGCCGGAAAGAGCAGTTTGATAAATAGAATAGTGGGCGAAGAGGTGGCAATTGTCACAAAAAGACAGCAGACCACGCGTAACAACATCTTAGGAATAGCCAACGGCGAAAACTTTCAAATCATCTTCATTGACACGCCGGGGATACATCACAGCAAGAATAAACTCGACAAATTTATGATGAAAAATGTGCGTAGCGCCCTTTCAATTGCCGATGTTGTGGTTTATCTTATCGACGCCTCGCGCGAAGTTGATGAAGAGGAGCAAGATTACATAAAAATGCTCGGTGAGAAAGCGGAAAAACTTATTGTTGTTTTAAATAAGGTGGATAAGAAATTGGTGGCAAATGTCAATGCGGATATCAAAATTTCGGTGCTAGAAAATTTAAACATCGACAAACTTATCGAAAAAATAGTTGAATATTTACCAGAAAACGACAGAATCTATGGCGAAGATGAGTACACCGACAAAAGTATAAATTTTTTAGTTTGCGAACATATCCGTGGCATACTTCTATCCAAACTAGACAACGAAATTCCGCATGGTATTGCCGTGGTTGCGGAAAAAATGAACGAGAGAGAAGATAAGGTGAGCATGGATATTTCCATTATTGCCGAAAAAGAAAGGCATAAGGGGATAATCATAGGCAAAAATGGTGCTTTAATTAAGGAAGTTGGCATAAGCGCGCGAAAGTACGCTGAGGAACTTTTCGGCAAGCAAGTTGTGCTACATCTTTTTGTTAAGGTTGACGAAAATTGGCGCGACTTAGCCGTTTCAAAGTACGGCTATTGAGTTGGAAGATTTATAAAAAATATGCTTGACATATAAATGGTCGGCATATTTTTTATCAATTCCTGCTAACTTTTCTTTTTCTATAATAGATAAAATTTGTCCTTTCCTAAAATTGAAAAATTAATTTTTTATTTTTGTATATAAATCTTTCTTTTTAAAAAACACAAAAAATCATCTTAAATTTGCAAAAAAAGCGAAAAAAAGGTGATTTTTTTGTAATTTTTAACCTTTTTATAAAAAATATGTGCAAAATCGTTAAGTGGAATAATGGGATTGCTTGTATCACTTTTCAGTTTGTAGGGGCGATTAAAAGCCACTATTTGTGCATACAGAGTTTAAATAAAAAATTAATATTGTTGGGCTACGGAATTCAAAAACGGAATTTGGATATTTAAAATTAGGGCAGCAAAAATGAATTTATCGAATGTGATTTTGAATAAATCAACAACCAAGTATGGCGATGTATATTTTTCTTTTCTTTGCAAAAACTAGCACTAAGGAGGAGAAAATGATTATAGCAAATTACATTGCCTATATTTTGACAATCATTGGCGGACTCAATTGGGGCTTGGTTGGAATTTTCAATTTTGACCTTGTCAATTGGATGTGCATGGGGCGAAACGCCGGTTCAATCATCATCTACATTCTTATTATGCTTGCGGCAATTTGGCTCATTATTTCGCCAATCATTTCACGCGGTATGCTAGACCTTGGTTGCAAATACAAAAAGGCGCAAGACGAGGAAAAAGGAAGAAACTAAACAAGGAAATTCCTTGTTTTTTCTTTTTAGCGCCGTTTTTTCTTTGGCAGGGGTGGAAGAGGTGACGCGTAAAAAACAAGCCGAAGTGCTTGTTTTTAGCAAAAGCCGGGAGCAACTTGTTGCGGTCTGCCCGACAAGGGTCGCTCCGGTTTGCTTTAAATTATATTTGTAATCATCATGCTTAAGGTCAGTTTAAGTTATAATCAAAACCTCTTTAAGTTGCGACAAAATCGCCAACGTAGTGCGATTTTCGTTTGGTCGCAAAAAAGAAAAAACAAGCGAAAAGGCGATGCTTTTCGAACTTGTTTCGGAAACGAGCAAAAGCGCCGTTTTTTCTTTGGCAGGGGTGGAAGAGGTGACGCGTAAAAAACAAGCCGAAGTGCTTGTTTTTAGCAAAAGCCGGGAGCAACTTGTTGCGGTCTGCCCGACAAGGGTCGCTCCGGTTTGCTTTAAATTATATTTGTAATCATCATGCTTAAGGTCAGTTTAAGTTATAATCAAAACCTCTTTAAGTTGCGACAAAATCGCCAACGTAGTGCGATTTTCGTTTGGTCGCAAAAAAGAAAAAACAAGCGAAAAGGCGATGCTTTTCGAACTTGTTTCGGAAACGAGCAAAAGCGCCGTTTTTTCTTTGGCAGGGGTGGAAGGAATCGAACCCTCCTCTGGAGTTTTGGAGACTCTCATTCTACCGATGAACTACACCCCTATATTAATTCTTTCCTATTTTACTATGAAATTTATTATTTGTCAATCATTTTTTATTTTTTGTTAAGATTTTGTTTTATTTTAAAATTTTTAATTATAACCATGCCTTTTAGATATTTTGCAATATTTTTCTCTATATAATTGTAATTTTGAAAAAGATTTGTTATAATATAATCTATGAGTGAGGTGAGAGTGCCACTTGCGGAGCGTCTGCGTCCTAAAACGCTGGACGACTTCTTCGGGCAAGAACATATCGTGGGGAAAAATAAACTGCTTAGGCGTGCTATTTTTGCGGGCAATGTGGGCAGTCTCATTTTTTACGGCCCACCCGGCACCGGCAAAACGACGCTTGCAGGAATCATAGCGAAGATGCTTGACGCGAATATCGAAAAACTAAACGCGGTGTCGAGCGGTGTTCAAGAAGCAAAGGCGGTGATTGAGCGAGCGCGCACAAGCAAGGCGATGTTTGGGAAGGATACCTATCTCCTTCTCGACGAGTGCCATAGGTGGAATAAGGCGCAAAGTGACTGTGTGCTTCAAGCAATTGAGGAGGGTAGCATTTACTTCATCGGCTCCACCACCGAAAATCCTTATACCAGCATGACGCGCGCGATAGTTTCAAGATGTAGTGTTTTTGAGTTTAAAAAACTTTCCGAAAATGATGTGTTGAAAGTGATTGACCGCGCTCTAAGCGACAAAGAAAACGGGCTTGGTGAGATAAAAATTGATATGTCTTTGGGCGCGCGAAAATATCTCGCTTTTGCTTGCAGTGGAGATGTTCGGACGGCGTTAAACGCTCTTGAACTTGCCGTGAAAAGCACCAAACTTTCGAAGGATAAAACTTTTCATCTCACAAAAGAGATTATGGCGGAGTGCTTGAATCGTCGACCGCTATCCATTGACGAAAGCACCTATTACGACTATCTTTCCGCATTTTGCAAAAGTTTGCGAGGGTCCGACACTGAGGCGGCGCTCTATTACAGCCAGCGCCTCATAAAGGCGGGGATAGACCCACTTATCATTGCGAGGCGAATGATTGCACACGCTTCGGAGGATATTGGCATGGCGGATTCGAACGCGCTACTGATTGCTTGCTGTGCGATGTACGCGGTGGAGAAGATAGGCCCGCCGGAATGTTACCTCAATCTCTCGCACGCTATTATCTATCTGTGCGAAGCGGAGAAGTCCAACAGCGTTTACATGGCGATGAGTATGGCGGGTGCCGATGCGGAGAATGAGCGCGAGGATAATGTTCCAAATCATCTAAAGAATCACCCTAGCACCAATAAGGACGGGCACGGGGAGTATAAATATCCTCACAACTTTGGCGGATATGTTAAACAGCAATATATGCCCGACAGTTTGAAAGATAGGGTGTATTACAAACCGAGCGCTAATGGCAAGGAAAAGAACATGATAAGAAAGAAATTTAGTAAAAATATGTAAAAAAGCCATAAAAATCAAAAAAAATTGAAAAAATAGTGCTTTTTTGAAGATTTTATACTAAAAACGAAAATTTGCGAGGTTTACTAATCATGTTTAAAAGGCTTGTTTTAATTAAAGGCGAAGGCATCTGCCTGCAAAAATTAAGCATAATAAAGCACAAATTTTTAAACAAAATAAGCATAGCAATTGGATAATTTTAAAACGAATTAGATTGTTTTTTGAAAATAACTAAAATACATTTTAAAGGAGTTAATATGTTTGGACGAAGAGCGGACGGAAGAAGAGTGAAAAATTTGATGATTATTGAGAAGGCGGGACCTTATTTTATGCCGGAGCGTATTGACGGCGTGAACCTTTACACTCAACAAATCTTATGCAAAAAAATGGACGAGTTTATCTTAAAGGAAAGGCAGGAGAGTGGGGTGCATTTCAACTACACCGAAATCTTAATTGCGGCTGCGGTGCGTATGCTATATGAGCGTCCAAAGGCGAATAGGTTTATCGTCAACTGCCAAATTTTCCAAAGAAATGAGATAACGGTCTCCATGGCGGTTAAGCCAAAACTTACCGACGACTGTGACGAAGTTACGCTAAAATTTCATTTCACGGGCAGAGAGAATATCTATGAAATCAAGAAGATTGTCGACGATGAAATAAAGAAAAACACGCAACCAAGTAGCGAAACGCATGACACAACCAAGGCGGCTGGGGTGCTAGATAAAATGCCGTATTGGCTATTTAAAGTGGCGATGAAATTGATAAGATTTTTTGATAGATATGGGCTTTTGCCAAAGTCACTTATCGACATAAGTCCGTTCCACACAAGTATGTTCATAACCGACCTAAAGAGTATAAAACTTAACAAGGTTTATCATCACCTCTACAACTTCGGCACCACCACTATTTTCGGTGCTCTCGGCAAGGTGAAATATGTGCCGGTTAGCGATAGGTCGGGCGATATACGAACGGAAAAGGTTATGGACTTAGGGCTGAGCCTAGACGAGCGCGTTTGCGACGGGCTGTATTATGGCAACAGTGTAAAACTGCTTTTGAAATATGTGGAAAATCCCGAACTTTTGAAGGCAAGTTTAAGCGAAGTTGAAGTTATAGACAAGGCGAAAAAGCGCGCCGAGAAAAAAGCAAAGCGTGCTGAGAAAAAGCGACTGAAAAAAGAGGTAAAGGAAGATAAGATTGTTAAAATTGACGAAGTTGTTTAACTTTCCCTCATAACTTAAAATTACGAAATTGTTTAGTATAATACAGAATATGGTGTAGTATGCAATGCGTACTACACCATATTTTGATATAGGTCAGATAATTTTACTCTTACTAAATTCATTCATTATTTTTCAATTTTTACGAGAAAGGCTTTTGCTTTACTATCAACTCTAAACTCGGTAAACTAAAAAGTTTTCCTCACACTCTTCGCTTTATCTTATTCTTCCAAAAATGGAAGCAGACGGTCGATATTTTTTCTTTCAAATGTGTAAAGTTTATCTAGAATTTCATCAAGTTCCTTGGAAACGCCTTTATGGTCGCCCTTGTCTTTGAGGCAGGTTATTATTCCCATAAAGGTGCCGATAAGCATAAGTTCGGCAATCTTACGCGTGGAATCGTCCATCATGGTCGACATATTTATGCTTGCCCAGAGTTTTGCTTTTTCAATGAAATTATTGTCTTTCAAACCTTCAATTTTTTCCGCCTTTGCGAATGCTTCGCATTCTTTGCTAAGGCAGATGTAGGTGTCTTGTTCAACGCTCAATTCGCTTAGAAGTTTGTTGTCGTCGGTTTTTGTCATGATGTCCTCAATCGACTGAATGCCGGTGCGAATGTTTTGGTATATAGCGTTGAGATATTTTGTTAATTTTTCTTTTTCTTCCATTTTTTACCTCTTTTTTAATTTTTTTTGAAAATTTAAGTGTTTTTTTGCGTTTTTTTGCTTTACATTAAATATTATTGCCAAATTTCGACAATATATGCAAGGCGTGTTTTGCATGAAAAAATTATTTTGCTTTACACTAAAAACATGAAAACGTCAACGAAAATTTTGCTTATTATAAATATTGCGCTTTTAATTGCCAACATCTTTTTGATAAGATATCTAGTTGGCGGAATTGTGCCGACGGAAAATGGATTTATGCTAAATTTTTCCGCGCTCTCGTGGGTGGCACTAGCCGTGCTGGTTGCCTTTCTTATCACTTTCATTGCGCTATATGTCATTTTTCTTAAAAATATGCGACTTAACAATCTCCTCTTTTTCTCCACTTTGCCTTTAACGCTCGTGTATGGTGTTTTTGTGGTGTACATTGCCAACATCGGCGATATGAACGACATCACCTCAGTGTCTATAAAGGCGACACTGAACCTGAATTCTGCGCAAGGTGTGGAGAATCTTTGGATAGCGCTTGCCACGGTGACCTATCTTGTTTTGCTGTTTGTGCTGATTGCGATTGCTTGCAGACCTTTAAGAAATGTTGAGCGCGTTGCGCAAAAATTGGGTGACGGTAGGGCTAAGAACGATGACTACCACATCGGCGGGAGTAAGCAATTTCAAGAGATAGAGCATAGCCTTAATAAGATAAACTATATCTATAAGGAAAAGGACAATAAACTTAAGATTGCCAATTTAACCACGCAAAAGTATCTTCCAAAGCAACTTTTAAACTTTTTGGGCAAAGACGGAGTGGAAATGGTGGAAACCGGCAAGAGTGTTGTGAAAGAAGGAACGGTTTTGTACTGCGACCTTAAACCCAATAAAACTTTAAGTTTAGAGGAGAATTTTAATTATATTAATTCCTATTTGAAGGTGGTGGCGCCATTAATTAAAAGGTATGACGGCTTTGTGGATAAATATCTCGGCGACGGACTTATCGCAGTGTTTTCGAAATCGCAAAATGCCACCACGTGCGCGCACTCCATTTTGAAGGCGGTTGAAGATAGGAATAAAAACCAAAAGAAAACGCTCAACATCGATTCTCGCATAAGCGCCCACACCGGAAAACTTACCATTGCTCTGAGCGCCGAAGAGAAAACTCCGGCAATCACCTCGCCTTCCATAAATATGCTTTCAAAAATGGAAGAGATCAATGAGTATTTGAGCGGAAAGTTGCTGTTTTCTAAATCGACGCTGGATAGTTTTTCAAACAACTTCAACTTCGACTATCGCTATATCGGCGATTTGGAGTTTGAAGGTAAGGTGCTTTCGCTGTTTGAGAGTTTGGAGTGTTACCCTAAACGCATACGCGAAAAAATGAAGAAAACGAAAAATGAATTTGAAAACGGCGTGAGGTTCTATAACGAAAAGCGCTATCAAGAAGCGAAAGAAAAGTTTGAACAGGTGCTGAAAAAATTGCCTAATGATAACGCGTCCTTTGTGTATTTTAATAAGTGCAATGAAAAACTGAGCGAGGTGGCGTAAGGCGTATAAAATTTATTGGTTACGATATTTAAAGAATAATTTTTTAAAAGAGTGGTGCAAATTTCAATTTTTTGCACTCTTTTTAAGTTTTTTCTCAATTTTTAAGCCAATTTTTAGCATTTTTTAATTTTTATAAAAATTTTGATAGCAAAAATTGTCAAACTAAACTTAACAAAAACTATTAGATTTTCACCTTTTGTTTTTTTTAAAAAAGCGCCTTTACTTGACAATTTTTATTGATTGATTTAAAATGTAAGTATGAAAGTTAATAAACTTTTTAAACGTTGCCCTAGGTGCGATAATAAGTGTTTGCAGAATGCTACAAAGTGCGAGGAGTGTGGACTTATTTTTTCGCGCCTGGAGTTTGCCACGAATAAGGCGGCGAAGAATATGATTAAGAAGGGCGACCGAGACTATATCCTTTACACCAACGAGATTCCAAAAGATTTGTCCTACACCAAACTGCTTCTTTACACCTTGTTTTTGGGACTGTTCGGCGCGCATTACTACTACACCGGTAAATACATCAAGGGCATTTTGATGACCGCGATGATGGCGTATGCGATTGTCTGCTTAATTTTCAACGCCTATCTTGTGGACTATTTTTCCTTTTTGTATGTGCCGATTGGGCTTGGGGTGCTGGCGTGGATAGTGAGCGTGGTGTACGTCATCTCAAAAAAATTCAAAGTGCCGGTCTATATTGAAAGGGCAGAAACGGGCGGATTTAAGGTTTAGGAGTTTGTATGAGAGTTGTTGTTGGAATAAGCGGCGGCGTCGATTCGAGTGTGGCTGCTTACCTTTTGAAAGAACAGGGGCATGATGTCATCGGGCTTTTTATGATAAATTGGGACGAAGAGGACGGGCAGTGCACGGCGGTTGAAGACTATGAGGACGTCAAGCGTGTGTGCGACAAGATTGGCATTCCGTATTACAGCGTGAATTACGCAAAAGAGTATTACGAGCGAGTTTTTCAGTATTTTTTGGATGAGTATAAGCGTGGGCGAACGCCGAACCCTGACGTTCTATGCAACCGCGAAATTAAGTTTGGTCCTTTTCTTGAAATGGCGAAAAGACTGGGCGCGGACAAGATTGCCACGGGTCACTATGCCAAAAATTTTGAAAAGGACGGTTTGACATATCTTGCTAAAGCCAAAGATTTGTCGAAAGACCAGTCATATTTTTTAAATCAACTTTCGCAGGAGCAACTTTCTTCTGTTATCTTTCCACTTGCCGACATTGAAAAGCATGAAGTGAGAGAGATTGCAAAAAAGTTGGATTTGTCCACCGCCGAGAAGAAGGACTCGACCGGCATTTGTTTTATCGGCGAAAGAAATTTTAGAATGTTTTTGAAGCAGTATTTGCCGGCGCAAAAGGGCGAGATTCGAACACTCGACGGCGAAGTTGTGGGCGAGCATGAAGGACTAATGTATTACACAATCGGGCAAAGACGTGGGCTGAATATCGGCGGTAAGCACGGCGGAAACGGCGAAAGGTGGTTTGTGCTGAAAAAGGACCTTGATAATAACATTTTGTACGTCAGCCAGGGGCTTTCAGACGCGCTGTATTCGAACGGGCTCTATGCGAACACTTTTAACTGGATACCGAAAATGCCAGAAGAAAAAGTGTTTGATTGCTACGCCAAATTTCGCTACCGCCAGCCCGACCAAAAAGTGAAGGTGGAGATTTTGGATGACAAAAACATCAAAGTTGACTTCTTCGAAAAGCAAAAGGCTATCACCGAAGGGCAGTTTGTGGTGCTATACGATGAAAACGGCATCTGCCTCGGCGGCGGAGTGATAGACAAAAAATTTTAGGTTTTAGAAAAAAAATTAAAATAAACTATGTGATGTTAAAATTTAAGCAAGTTAAATTTTAAATTTTGCTAACGCAAAAACACAATAAATTGTGTTCATCACATAGTATGTATGACCATCAGTCTCACTCAAATGTGACTTCGTCACGCTTGGTTCGACTTCCGATAATATAAATTATAAGAAGAAGAAAGAAAAGTGAAAAAATAAGAAAGAAAAGTACAAACAAAAATAATCCTCACCAAAAAAAGGCTCGGATTATTTTTGTTTGGCGCAGAAAGAGGGATTCGCTCCGCGGTTAGTTGGGCTTCGCTGGCTGTTCCGCTATCACGCCGGGGCGGGCAAACGCAAACACAGTTGCCTTTGCTTTACCGCCCGTTCGAATCCTTGTGAGCAAATTTCTCTTTTTAACAAACCTTTTCAACCTTCTTCGTATGGCGCAGAAAGAGGGATTCGAACCCTCGGTGCGATTTCTCGCACACAGCCTTTCCAGGGCTGCACCTTAAACCACTCGGACATCTCTGCATTTTTAGGTTTAAGAAGTTTTGTTATTAAGTTTTGTTTATGACCTAACCAAACTTTTCGAGTGGTTTAAGGTCAATGGGGTCCCCGAAAATACTTGCTATTTTTGGGGAGAAGAGAAAAACAAGTTATAAAGCGAAGTTTTCAAATTTATTTGGAAACAAGCCACCAAACGCAGTTTTTCTCGCGCACTCGGACATCTCTGCATAATAAGGTTTAAGAATTTAATTATTAAGTTTTGTTTATGACCTAACCAAACTTTTCGAGTGGGTTAAGGTCAATGGGCGATTATGTTTGCCATTAAAGACATTTCATATTATAGCATAAAATTTTATAAAAAACAATCAAAAATTAAAATTTTTATAAAAAAGTAACTAAATTTGTGGTTTCGCCATATAAATTCATTTTCACTTTTATCAATTTTTATCATAAATCTTCTAAATTTGCATAAAATTAGAGAATGTGGCTGGGAGGTCACATTTTTGGTCTATTTTGAATATTTAATAGGAAAAAGTGAAATTTAGTTGACTTTTGTTTTGCTTTTGATTATAATATTTAAGTTGAAAAATTATAGGCTATCTTAGAGGAGGGCATTTATGGAAAAACATTATTTAACACCAGAAGGAAAGAAGCAACTTGAGGAAAAGTTGACTCATTATAAAACAGTTTTGCGTCCAAATGTTGTGAAGAGAATTGGCATTGCGAGAGAATTTGGCGATTTATCTGAAAATAGCGAATACGATGCAGCAAAGGATGAGCAGGCGAAGATTGAAGCAGAAATCAGCGAAATGGAGGGCATTCTTTTAAACGCCGAGGTCATTGACAAGAAGAATATCGACTCCACTGTTGTAAATATCGGCACCAAGGTTAAACTTTATGACGAGGACTATGACGAGGAACTTGAATATCGAATCTCTGGTTCATCTGAAAGTGACCCTAAAAACGGCGTTATAAGCAACGTTTCACCGGTCGCTAAGGCTATCATTGGTCACAAAAAGGGCGAAAGCGTGGTTGTTCAAACACCGGGCGGAGTTTTTCATTTTAAGATAGTTGACATTAAGGTTTAGTTAAATATTTTGAATATTTGCACAAAATCCTTTGATTTTTTCTTAAATATTTGCTAGAATGTATGGTGTAGATTATAGGATTGATATGGCATTTGTAAATTCAATAAAACTTTTCTGCTCTAATTTGGACAAGGTTCTTAAACTTTTCCTTTACTATCTCTTTGTTATATTGGTGACGGTGCTTTTGCTTCTTCCCGTCTTTTTCGCGTTTGAGGAGATAATTAAAACTAATGTGCAGGCGGTTTTTTCGTCTACGGAGTACCTAACCGTCTTTCATTCGGCGTTCGGCGTCTATCTTCACGATGTTATGCTTGTCATCTCAAATGCGGTGATTGAGGCATTCAGAGCAAATGCTGGGCTGGTGGTCTATGCTTTTTTGGTGCTGTTTTTGTTCCTACCTTTCCTATTTAATGTGGGAAAGTATGTTGTGTGCGAAATGCTCTATGGCTATATGGCGAATAAAAGTAAAGTTTCTTTTTTCAGCGCGCTCGTTAAAACGCTAAACAAGTCACTCCTGTACGCGCTTGCAAAGACTTGTTACGACATCATCTTCATGGCGGTTCTCTCGGTTTCCGTGTTTGCGGTTGGGCTTGTGGAAAGCGTGAATTTCCAAATCTACTTTTTGCCACTTTGCGAGTTTCTGCTCCTCGTTTTTGTGTTTACCTTCAACAAAATCACCACAACTGGCTGGGCGCCGGCGATAATCGTCTTTGGCGCGTCGGTTGCAAAGGGCTATATTCGCGGGGCACGCGTCATTTCTAGGCGTTTCTTTAAGACATTTTTGGTCAATATTTTCCTATATATCCTCTTCTTCTTGTTCACGTACATCGTGGGCATTTACAGTATGGTGGTGACCATTCCTCTTATCACGGCGCTTTTATGCACCTTTGATATGACCACCTTCTTCACTTGCCAAGGTATGCGATATTACATCAACAACAAAATCATCATGACTCCAAAGAAATTGGAGGAAGTTGACAGTTTTAACAAAGCAAAGTATATTATTTAAGGCTATACTTTCAAACAAATTTTCATAAATTCGTGTAACTTTTCAAGGATTTTTCTTGAAATGTTCGGGCGCGCTGATTGATTTAAGAAAAGGTGCGTTCTTAGATTATTAAATTCGTCTAATCCTTATTTTCGCATCGCTAGTAAAGCGAGGGCGAAGATAAGTGTTTAATAAATTTTACATAATTAAAAGGAGAAACTATGAACAATAAACTTAAAATAACATTCTTAGGAGGTGTGGGCGAAATCGGCAAAAATATGACCGCTTTCGAGTACGGCAATGATATCATCGTGGTTGACGCGGGGCTGACTTTTCCGGGCGACGATATGCCGGGCATAGACGCGGTTGTGCCAGATATTTCCTACCTTCTTGCTAACAAAGACAAGGTCAGAGCGTTTATTTTGACGCATGGCCACGAGGACCATATCGGCGGGTTGCCGTTCGTTTTAGACCAAATAAAGGCGCCTATCTATGGCAGTAGGCTGACGCTTGCGCTCGTGGAAAATAAGATGAAAGAATATCCAAAAGTGCAGTATAAGGCGATATCGGTCAAGCCAAAAAATGTCCTCAAAATTGGACCTTTTTCCATTGAATTTATCAAGGTGTCACACTCTATCGCGGGCTCGATGGCGCTTTGCATTTCCACGCCGGCGGGCAATGTTATTCACACGGGCGACTTCAAAATTGACTTTGAACCCATCGACGGCGTTATGACTGACCTTCAACGTTTCGGCGAACTTGGCAGAAAGGGGATAAATCTCCTTCTTTGCGAAAGCACAAATGTTTGCCGTAAGGGCTATTCAATGAGCGAAAAGCAGGTGGGTAGAGCGCTGGAAGAAATCTTCGAAAAGCACCCTAAAAACCGCATATTTGTGGCTACTTTTGCGTCGAATATCCATAGACTTCAACAGATTTTGAATCTAGCAGAAAAGTTTGGAAGAAAAGTGGCGTTCACCGGCAGAAGTATGATAAATATCTCTGAGGTGGGCTTGAAACTCGGCGAAATCACCTTCGATAAAAAGAATTTAATCGACATCGACAAGATAAATAAGTATGCCGACAGCGAACTGCTTATCGTCACAACAGGCAGTCAGGGCGAGCCGATGAGTGCGCTCACAAGAATGGCAGGCGACGACTTTAAAGGAATAAAAATTGGCGAAAACGATTTAATTGTCATGTCCTCTTCGCCAATTCCGGGAAACGAAAAGGGTGTTTACAATGTCATCAACGCGCTCTACCAAAAGGGCGCCGATGTCATCTACGACGAACTTACCGATGTGCACGCGTCTGGGCACGCTTGCCAAGAGGAAATTAAAATAATGCACTCGCTCTGCAAGCCAAAATTCTTCATTCCCATTCACGGCGAATATAGGCATTTAAGAATGCATAAACAAATTGCCATGGCGCTTGGCATGGAAGAGAGAAATATCATTCTTCCAACCATTGGGCTTCAAGTGGAGTTGTCGCCTAATTCCATTAAAAAATCTGGCTTTGTGACCGCTGGGCAAAGGCTTATCGACGGCTACGGCGTGGGTGATATGGATAGTAATGTGCTTCGCGAAAGAAAACAACTTTCCGAGGACGGTTTCTGTGTGGTGGTAGTTAACATCAACAATGTTTCTGGCAGTATCGCCGGCGACCCGTTTATCATCACGCGCGGTGTCGTTTATCAAGACGAGGCGGAGAGTTTTGTGCAAGACGCCAAAAATATGATTGTGGCATCGCTGAAAGAGCAAGATTTGCGCGGAGCAGAGCCTTCCGTCATCAAAAATACGCTGAGGCGCAATGTGTCGAACTTCATCTTTAAGCGCACAAAGCGTCGCCCTATGGTGCTTGCCATTGTCTTTTTGAATTAGTATGGAGAAAAAGGAATTTTTGGGTTTTGAGAAAGACGAATATGTTCCCATCATGAAAGATGAGAGCATGTCTTTTTTGTCGCAGCTTTGCGCGCGGGAAAAGCCAAAAAGGATACTGGAAATTGGCACTTATATCGGCTACTCGGCGTCGGTTATGCTCTCTGCTTGTGACGCTATGGTGGTCACTCTTGAAAAAAACGCCGAGAACGCCGAACTTGCAAGAAAGAATTTAGCGCCCTTTGGCGAGAGGGTGACGGTGGTAACCTCTGACGCCTTTCTATATATCGCGCGAGATGACATCGGCAAATTTGACCTCATTTTTCTGGACGGACCAAAGGCGCAATACATCAATTACCTACCTTTTTTGAAGGAACTTTTAAACGAGGGCGGAGTGCTGGTTGCTGACAACGTCTATTTTCATGGGCTGGTGAGACAGGCGGGCGAGGTTAAGCATAAACTTCGAACGATTGTTGTAAATTTGAGAAAATTTATTGATGCAATTTGTTTAGATGAAGATTTAGAGAGCGAAATTTTGGATATCGGCGACGGGCTGAGTGTGTCACGGAAGAGGGGCGGGCATGGGCAAGCCTGAAAGGCTTGCGCGCGCCGTTCGGCGCGCCGAAAATTTTGCGCGGTGACTTTGCCGAGGCTGAATGTTCGCATCTGTTCCTCCCGCGCAAAATTTTCTCCATGCCCGCCCGCGCGGGGCGCATAAAAATGCCGGGTTTTTAAAACTTAACCTCACAAATTTGCAATCATAAAAAATCAATTATTTTTCAATCTATCAAAAATCTATTTAAAAAATTTAAAAAACAAACATTTTTTTAAAAAAGTTGAATAAAATCGCTTGACAGCGATGTTTTTTTATTTTTATTATTTAATATATAGTTATCTTAAGGAAATGTAATGGAAAAAACTCACTTTTATGAATTTGTAAACCGAATGATTCTTCCTCTCTTCACGGGGTCATATGTTGCTGGCGAAATTGAGTCGTCGTCGCGCGATTTAGAGGTGGCTCTCGGTAAGGGCAACTCGGTGCTACTAAAACCGACCAAAAGCGACGAATATAGGGTCATCTTAAAGCGCGGTCAACCTTTTAAGTCCTTTGAGGTCAATTTGATAAAGACGATACTTGAAGAGGTGTCGGTGCTTGCAGAGTCCAACCTAGAAAACACAGTCTATATTCAAAAATTACAAAACGTTGTGATAGAAAAGGCGCTTATCGACAGCATAACTTCCGATATCGCCTCCGAAACAATCATCGGCATAATTTCCTCGCTTGAACGCTGGGCGACGAGGACGTACGAAGGCGCTAACGTATCTATGGGGATATTTGTCAACCTTGCCACAATTGCGGACGACACCAAGCAGGTGAATTACAGCGAAATTATGGACCGCGAGTTTTTTGCACGCATAACCGACGGCGTGTCGGCGTTTGTGGAGTTTGACCGCAAGGGGACGCTCATCGGCTACACAAATCTTAAAAACACCAAGTCGGCGCCGACCATTTCGCCGTATATTTTCGACCGCGTGGCGCGCACTTGCAACGATAAAAGGGTGGGTATTGTTCTCACCACGCGCGGGGAGATTTTGATTTTTTACGCTCGCCAACTGATGTTCGCTAAGCGTAACGGCAAGTGGTGCGTCTATTCGCATGATGAAATTATTCGCCTTCTCTACACCAACGTTTCCTATACGGCAAAGCAGATAAGGCGGGCAATTTATAACACTGCGCTTGACTGCTCTTTTGGCTATATGGGCGCGTGCATAATCTATTTGAATAAGGATAAAACCAAGGAGGCACTGAAACTTATCAACATTGCCGACATAATTTCGGAGTCGCACTTTGAAGAGAAAAAGCAAATGGAACTTGCCGAGGCGAACAAACTTTACAATTTAAATAACACCCAAGTGCTTACCGAGGACATGACCTTTGAGGAATATCTCACAAAATTTAACTTCATCAAGGCGAAGTCCATTCGAAACATCATTGCCGGCAAAAAACTGTATGAACTTGACCGCAAACTTTTGGAAAACCTTGTGGGTATCGACGGCGCCACGGTGGTGGACTTCGACGGCTCCATAATTGCAGTTGGCGCGATTTTGAAGATTGAGGCGGGGAGCCTTGGTGGCGGACGCCTCGCAGCAACCAAGGGCATGGCAAAGTACGGCGTGGGGATTAAAGTATCGCAAGACGGCATCATGCAGGGCTTTTCCGCCGACAAACACGGCAAAGTGAAACAAATCTTCAATGTCGGCTAGTTTATGGTTTTATTTTGTTATTTGAATTTAAGTAATTTACAGAATTTATTTAAAGAACTTTATTGTTTTAGATAGAGTTTTTTGTGTATGCCATGCTTGACAAAATGTGGGAATTGTGCTAAAATAAGTTCGTCAGTTAAACAGACGGTCGCGGTTTATCGGTGAACGATAAAGCGAGGAAAGTCCGAGCATCTAAAGAACAGGGTGCCAGTTAACGGCTGGTGGAGGCGACTCTAAGGATAGTGCAACAGAAATAGACTGCCTTTTGGCGATGGTGGAAAGGTAGGGTAAGAGCCTACCGGGGAGGTGGTAACACTTCTCGCTCTGTAAACCCCACCCGATGCAAGGTTAAGTTTGGGCGCATATGTGTTCTTTCATGCCCAACAAAAATACCGCTCGATTTTGTCGGCGACGGCAAAACTAGAAAGATGACCGTTTAATACAGAACTCGGCTTACAGTTTGGCTGACCAAGCATTTGCTTGTTAAAAAAAATCACATTTGGCGACCAAAATTTCCCTATTAATGTCGCCTTATCGGTTTGTGATTAGAAAAAAACGCACTCATCTATCGAGTGTGTTTTTGTTACAGAAAACCACGGGATAGTCCCGTGGTTCAAAAGAGGTTAACCTTTACATAAAGATACCTCCTGTGTTAAG
>CALVNE010000014.1 GCA_944349515.1 uncultured Clostridia bacterium
GTCATCGGCTCAGAAGGCAAAGGCACAAGAGAGAGCGTGAAATCTCACTGCGACAAAATCATCTCGCTTCCGCTCTTTGGTTCGGTCAACTCGCTTAACGCAAGTGTCAGCGCCGGCATTGTTGTCTACGAAGTTGTAAGACAAAGATTAAAAAGTAAATAAACTACAATATGCTAAGGTTTAAGCAAGTTAAATTTTGCTATCGTGAAGAATATATTAAGATTATGCGATAAAATTTGAATTGACTATAATCTCGTTTAAAACACTTCGCGCTAAGTTCGGACTTCGATAATACGAACTAAGTGGAAGTATTGCAAAATTGTTGTTAAAAATTGTAAAAATGCTTGACAATGGAGAGAAAATATACTATAATGTCATTCGTTAAGCAAATTTTCAATATTTGGTCTCGTGGTCAAGCGGTTAAGACACCGCCCTTTCACGGCGGTATCAGGGGTTCGATTCCCCTCGAGATCACCAAGAAAAAAAAGCCAAGCAGTTGCTTGGCTTTTTTAACGAAAAGTGAAGAACGAAGAGTGAAGAGTTGTGGGTGGTTTTGAGAGTGAAGAACGAAAAGTTATGGATTGATTTTATAGTAATCAATAACCCCTTCATCCTTCACCTTTTAAAAAGTTGGTTTGTTTTTTTAGGATGATTTTGTATATTTGCGGTTTGGCGTTTTTGTTCCACGTGATGTTGAAGTTTGTTTCACGCGTTTTTTCGCTGAAAATTGGATATATGTAGAAATAGTTTTGTTCTTGCCCTTCAACCTTTTCCAAAAAGTCGGTGTAGGATGCGCCATTCACTTCAAGCGTGGCACCTTCCACACTTTCAACATCGTTTGGCGCGGTCACCTTTATGCCAACGCGGTAGCCTTCGTCTAATCCCTTCACTTCGTCGCCACTATAAAACTGGATATACTCGCCTTCTCCGCCGAAATACACACACCTATCGTGGCTGTCGTAAACAAAAGAAAGATTTCCGCCGGTGTTCGCCTCGTCGCGTGTTATGATAGCGGAAGGATACGACTCCGCCCCGCACCCTGAAGCAAACAAAGTAATCAAAAGCAAAAAACAAATTAAATATTTTTTCATGATAATAGTTTGTGTGTTATTTTAAAAAATATTTGACAAAAAATGAGTAAAAATTCAAAAAACACGCTTTTTTAAAGTTTTTTTATAAAAAATAGACAAAAAAATTGAGTTTTTTGTTTTAATGCAATTTTTTGGCGCTTTTTAATTGCGAAAATTCGGGTAAATTATCACATATTTAATAATAATTTCATTTTTGCCTTGCTGAATTACTGTAAAAAATGTTTATTTAAATAAAAAATTTAATATTTTTTTCCATCTTAAAAGCGGACTTATTTTGGCATTTTCATATAAGAAAACAAAAAGTTTATAATTTTTCGCATGTATTTGTCATTTATCTTAATAAAAAAATAAATTTTTGCACGGCTATTTTGAGATATGTTTTATTATATGCCCCCTCGTGACCGCCCTAAATTTTAAAATATTTTTGCACAAATTTTTGTTGAAAAACCACTTTGAATATGATATAATTTTGCTATGTTGACGGACGAAGAACTTATAAGCCAAGCAAAGTCTGGAAAGTTAGGTGCGGAAAGCACGCTACTTGAAAGATACAAGGACCTTGTGGTGAAAATTGCCAGAAGTTACTTTATCGTTGGCGGTGAAATGGAGGATATTGTGCAGGAAGGCATGATTGGGCTTTACAAGGCAATTAAGCGCTATGACGATAAGAAAAACGCCTCCTTTAAGACCTTTGCTATCACCTGCATAAAGCACCAAATTCAGACCGCCATTAAAAGGGCGAACACGAAAAAAAATGCTCCGCTTTCCAACTCCGTTTCCTTGCAAAGTTTTTCGGACAACTCCGACGAGGAGGACTTCTTGCCCGTCAGCCTTATCTTTCAAGTTTCGCCTGATGAGAAAGTGATTGACAAAGAAGAATATAGCCGACTTGTGGAGCAACTTAAGAAATCGCTGTCGGAAAAGGAATTGAAGGTTTTGGCGCTCTACCTTAAAGGCTATTCCTATAAAGAAATTTCCAAGATTTTGAATATCACAAATAAGAGTATCGACAATAGTCTTAGTAGAATAAAAGCGAAATTGAAGGAAAAATTACATACCTATTAAAAACTTTGTTATTTTAAATTCGCTTTAAAACGCCGGCATTATAAATGGAAAACACTTGACTTTTGACTATTAACGGATATAAAATTGTTACATTGGAGAGAGTATGGGTTTAAAAGATATTGATATAGACAAAATTGTGCCTGAAAATGAACTTGAAGAAGAGATAATCGCCGACATTAAGGCGGGAAGGACAAAAGAGGTCATCACTCGCTGTCCGCCAGAGCCAAGCGGATATTGGTATATCGGACATGTTAAGGCGTGGACCATCAACTTTGAAACAGCGCAAAAATTTGGCGGAAAAACATATCTAAGAATGGATGACTCTAACCCTACCAAAGAGGACGGCGAATTTGCCGACAGTTATATGGCAGATCTAGAGTGGCTCGGCTTTAAGCCAGAAAAATTGGTCTACGCCAGCGAATCATATTTTGACGGCATCTACAAAATCGCTGAAAAGATGATTGAAAATGGCGACGCGTATGTGTGTGACCTTTCCGCTGAGGAGGTTTCGGCAACGCGTGGCACGTTGACTGAGCCAGGCAAAGAAAGTCCATATCGCAATCGTACGCCGGAGGAAAATTTAAAACTCTTCCGCGAAATGCGCGACGGAAAATATCCAGACGGTTCACGAACACTCCGCGCGAAAATTGATATGTCGCACCCTAACATCAATATGCGCGACCCTGTTATGTATAAAATTGCAAGGCAACACCACTACCGCGTTCGCGACAAGTGGTGCATTTGGCCTCAGTATGACTTCGTCCACCCTATGGAGGACTGCTTAGAGGGCACAACCTACAGCCTGTGCGACAAAGGTTTTCAGGACCACCGCCTAGTGTATGAGTGGTTTGTGGAACACGGCTGGGGCAAAAAGTATGCGCCTAAGCAACGCGAGTTTTCCCGCCTTGTGATTGAAAATATCCTCTCTGGCAAAAGATATCTTAAACAACTTGTGAATAACGGCGTGGTCAGCGGTTGGGATGACCCTAGATTTCCAACGCTTGTGGGGATAAGAAGAAGAGGATACACTGCAAAGGCTGTGAAAGATTTTGTAAAGTCTGTCGGCTGGGGAAGCACGATTGAAGTGACCGTGCCACTCAGTGCACTTGAGTACTATGTGCGCGAGGATTTAAATAAGATTGCCACCCGCGCCATGGTGGTTCTCGACCCGCTTAAAGTGGTCGTCACAAACTACGACAAGGATTTTGAAGAGATTGAACTTGAAAATAATCCTAATGACGAAAATGCCGGCACGCACAAGGCGCTTTTCAGCAAGGAAATTTACATTGAAAAGGAAGATTTTAGCCTTAATCCACCACCTAAATATAACCGACTTGTCGAGGGCGGAATAGTCCGCTTGAAGGGCGCGTATATCATCAAATGCAATAAGGTTGTCTTTAAAGAAAATGGCGAAATCGACCACCTTGAATGCGAGTATATCCCCGGCACTAAGAGCGGACAGGATAACTCCGGCATAAAGTGCAAAGGCACTATTCACTTTGTTTCGCTTAAAAACTGCTTTGAGGTGACACTCCGCGAGTTTAAAAATTTGATTAAAAGCGAGTATAAGCACCCAGCCAAAGCGCTTGCGGACGGCGTGAAAATTGAAGAACTTTTGGAGCCAAATTCGCTGGTGGAAAAAACTGCCTATGCCGAAAACTTCTTAAAATCGGCAAAAGTGGAAGATAAATTCCAATTTATGCGCAAGGGCTACTACTGCGTTGATAAGGATAGCACAAAGGATAACCTTATCTTCAACTCCACCATTTCGCTAAAAGATTCCTTTAAGGTAAAATAAAAAATGCGAAAAATTTGAAAGTTGTATAAACAGCGAAAAATTAATATTAATTAAAAATTTGAGAAAAACAGGATAAATTGCAAAAAAATTTAAAAAATGACTTAAAATGCCGAAACAATTTAAATATTTATAAAAATAGCGGTTAAAAAATTATAATTTATCGAAAAATTTGCGAA
Source organism: uncultured Clostridia bacterium (assembly GCA_944349515.1). Classification (GTDB taxonomy): domain Bacteria; phylum Bacillota; class Clostridia; order Christensenellales; family UBA1242; genus Caccovivens. The sequence continues at coordinate 4,131 of CALVNE010000014.1, forward strand.
AATTCGCAAAACACAAAAAATCGAAAAAACAAAATAAAAAAATTCAAAAAAACAACCAATAAAATTTTAGGAAAAAATAAAATTGCGTTATTTCGTTTGGCAATTTTATTTTTTTTGTTTATAATAAAAATATGTTATTGGCGTCGGTTATAGTTTTGTTTGTGGCAAGTGCGATCTTTATCGCCATCTCCTCCTTTACCAAAAAACGAGGAGTGAGTTTTGTTGTGTTTTCTTCGCTTGCCATAATTTCGCTGGCGGTCACCATGATTTTAAGCGCCAATTACAGCAATAATTTTTTCGGATTTGCCATTATCAACATAATTTCCGTTGTTCCACTCTTCCTCACACTTTTCGATTTTAAGGAAAAGTTGGATAAAAAGCAGTTGGAATACGAGGCGCAAAGCCAAAATGCCGGTGAGAATGCGACAAATACCAAGGAAAATAGCGCCGAAGTCAGCGAAAATCAAAGCGAAGAAACTGTCGCCGCAAGCGCGGACGAGAAAAAAAAGAAAAAAGATAGAAAAAATAAAAAAAGCACACTTCTTTTATTTAGCGAAAGTGAAGGACGGCTGTTTGAAAGTTTCGCACTCTTTTTGTCCGCTTTCCTCGTCGCCTTTTCCGGACTGTATCTTGGCAAAGAAAGTCCTTTTGGCATGCTCGTTGGCATTCCGGCAGGCATTTTGGGCTTAGCCGTGACCTATTTAAAAGATAGAAACGCCAACATTTTCGACGGCATATCAAACGCGCTCTCCTACGCCGGCGCAGGTATGCTTCTTGGGCAAATAGTATCTGTTATCATATATGGTTTCAGCGCGTCCGCAATAGTTTATCTCATCGCTTGCCTTGCCCTTATCGCCTACACCCTCGCCTGCGTCTACACCAAAAAGCGAAGAATAAATGTCATCCTATACCTTGTCTACCTTCTCCTCGCCGTGGCGATCATTTTATATTAATTGATAAAAAGACTTTTAATATTATGCAGAATAAGAATTCTGCATTTTTTATTTTTAAAATATCAACTTATTTTGATATAAACAAAAAACTAGGACTTAAGCCCTAGCCTCCTTTGGTTGCGAGGGCTCCCGTTAAACCAACGACCGATACGTAGGTTATATCTTCTATTTGCCTTTTTTTTGTTTTTAACTGTCTTTTTTCGTTTAGTAATTTCTAAAATTAAACTTTTTTTGTTTCGATATATCCCGAAGGTCGTAATTGTTGCAACAAAAAAGTTAGGTGCATGACCTAACTTCTTTTGGTTGCGAGGGCTCCCGTTAAACCAACGACCGATACGCAGGTTATATCTTCTATTTGCCTTTTTTTCTTTTTAACTGTCTCTTTTCGTTTAGTAATTTCTAAAATTAAACTTTTTTGTTTCGATATATCCCGAAGGTCGTAATTGTTGCAACAAAAAAGTTAGGCCTTAAAACCTAACTTCTTTTGGTTGCGAGGGCTCCCGTTGAACCAACGACCGATACGTAGGTTATATCTTCTATTTGCCTTTTTTTCTTTTTAACTGTCTTTTTTCGTTTAGTAATTTCTAAAATTAAACTTTTTCTGTTTCGATATATCCCGAAGGTCTTGCACTGCCACAACAAAAAAGTTAGGTGCATGACCTAACTTCTTTTGGTTGCGAGGGTTGGATTTGAACCAACGACCTTCGGGTTATGAGCCCGACGAGCTTCCGAGCTGCTCTACCTCGCGATGCAACTTTATTATAGAATAATATATTTATCTTTGTCAAGTATTATTCTAAAAAAAATTGCTTTTTTCCTATCTATCTAAACTTTTGGTTTTTTTTACTTCCATCTTTTTGACCTTGTTTAAAGTGTTTAAAATTAATTTAGAGCTTGACTGCATTCCTTTGTAAAATATTTTTACTAAGTCATCTAAATCATGTTCTTCAACCGCTTTACTAATAGCATTGAAATATCCTTGGCGGTTGCCGTGTTTTATTGATATCGTTGGTAATTCATTAAGGATTAGCAAATAATTAGACATTATTCTTGCAGTTCTTCCGTTTCCATCCATAAATGGATGAATTCTTATAAATTCTGCATGGAACAACGCAGACAGTTCAATAGGACTTACTTTCGAATTAATTTTTTCATTATAAATAGTTTTACAAAGCGCCTCCAAATTCGGAACAATGCTCCTATCATTGGTTGGAATCCAATTTGCTCCGTCTACTAAAGTAAAGGTATTTCTAAATCTTGTGCATTCATTTCCCAAAATCAAACCATTCACATACAATATTAGCTCAATTAGTTCGTCTGCCTTCTGCTTTGGCGTTTTAATTATTCCTTTTTTATTTAAATAAATTTCTTGTTTTGCACATTTGTAAGCAAATTTTAATGCTAGGAATTGACGCATTAATTCTGGTGAAATTAAATGTATTTCTTTGCCTTTATACACTAGCAACAGTCCATCTTTAACCACATTTTCATCACCACTTGTAAAATATTTGTCTATTTCAATTAATTTCTTAAAATATGTGTATCTATCAAATTCTATTGAATCTGGATTAGTATCTATAATCTCTCTGACCTTTAAACGAAAATCAAAAAAATCAAAAGATTCTTCTAAGAAAATCCCCTCTATGGCATTGCTTTCGCGGAGTAAATCAAGCCATATATTCATATTAAAGCTTTTTAGTCCACTCAAATCATATTTTTTGGCATTTAAACATTCTTCTTTTGTTGCTATTTCGCACAAAGCCTGATTTAATTTTGTGTAATTGCGCTCATTAAAACAATACATTCGCGTATTACTATAATTACTTTGCTTAGGCTTAGGATCGATAAAAATTTTAATTTTGTCGCTATAAGCCTTGTCAATTTTGTCATGGGTTAGTTTATTATCAATATTAGACAATATTCTGTGTTCTTGTGCTTTTTTCTGTTCTTCCGCTGTTTGAATTTCTTTAACTTTTCTTATCATTTTATTCATACGCTCACCTTTACGCTTATTTTAGCATAACGCATTCCTCCTGTCAATATGAATTTATCGATTTTACTTGAAAAATATATTTATATATGTTATAATATAGTATATTTATATATAATAGAGGAAATAAAGAAAATATGGAAAACGAAAATCAAACTGAAATAGAAAAAAAGATTGAAAATGTTGAGAACAATAACAGTGAAGTCGAATTTGTCGATGAAAGTGAGGCGCTTTCAAGAAGTGAAAAATATGACGCTGGCGAAATACAAGTGCTTGAAGGGCTTGACCCTGTTCGTAAGCGCCCGGGTATGTATATCGGCTCAACAGACGAGCATGGACTTCACCACCTTGTCACCGAGGTTGTGGATAACTCTATCGACGAGGCTCTTGCTGGCTACTGCACAGAGATTAATGTCATCATCAACGCTGACGGCTCTTGCACCGTTATCGACAATGGCCGTGGCATTCCAACGGGCATAATCGAAAAAGAGGGCAAAAGCGCCGTTGAAGTTGTTTTAACAAAACTCCACGCTGGCGGAAAGTTCGGAGGACAGGGCTACAAAATCTCTGGCGGTCTGCACGGCGTCGGCGTGTCTTGCGTGAACGCGCTCTCAACTAAACTCATTGCCGATGTCTATCAAAATGGCAAGCACCACTACATTGAATTTGCGCGCGGAAGGTCGCTCGCTCCGCTTAAAGTTATCGGCTCCACCGACAAACGCGGAACGACTATCACTTTCTACCCTGACCCAGAAATTTTCGAAACGATTGAGTTTAATTATGACACACTCAAAAACCGCTTTCGTGAAATAGCCTTTTTGAACAAAGGCCTTGTCATCACGCTGGAAGATAGGCGTGAAGGCAGAGAAAAGAGCGATAGGTTTGAGTTTAAGGGTGGAATTATTGAGTTTGTTGACTATCTTAATGTCAACAAGAACACCCTTCTTACAGCGCCTGTGTATTTCAACAAGTTTAATCACAACGAGAAGGGCGAAGTGGTCAACGAGATTGAGGTTTGCTTTCAGTATAACGACTCGTACAGCGAGATAATTAACTCCTATGCCAACAACATCAACACCGAAGAAGGCGGAACGCACCTAGACGGCTTTAAAAACGCACTCACCAAGGTGATAAACGACTACGCCGTTAAGAATAAACTTATAAAAGAAAGCGAAAAACTCTCTGGTGAGGACTGCCGAGAGGGCATAACCGCCGTTATCTCGGTTAAACTCCGCGAGCCTCAATTTGAGGGTCAGACCAAAACGAAACTCGGCAACAGCGAAATGCGAAACATCGTCTACAAGGCAATGCAAGAGAATTTTGGCGATTACTTAGAGGAGCATCCAAACGAAGCGAAAGAACTCATCATGAAAAGCATTACCGCTCAGCGTGCGCGCGATGCTGCAAGGAACGCAAGGGAACTGACAAGGCGTAAGAGCGTTTTAGAGAACACCACCCTGCCTGGCAAACTTGCCGACTGCACCGAAAAGGATAGTTCATTATGCGAAATATACATCGTTGAGGGCGATTCCGCTGGCGGCTCCGCAAAGCAAGGCAGAGATAGACGTTTCCAAGCGATTTTGCCACTTCGCGGTAAAATTTTGAACGTGGAAAAGGCAAGACTCAACCGAATACTTGAAAACGCCGAAATTCGTGCCATGATAACCGCCTTTGGTGCTGGCACTGGCAACGATTTTGACGAAAGTAAACTTCGTTACAACAAAATTATCTGTATGTCCGATGCCGACGTCGATGGCTCGCATATTAGAATACTGCTTCTCACCTTCTTCTTCCGCTTTATGCGCCCGCTTATCGAAAATGGGCATGTCTATGCAGCACAGCCACCGCTCTACAAAGTTGCGCGTGGCAAGGAAGAATACTATTTCTACTCCGACGACGAACTCAACAACTGGTTTGAAGCAAATGGCAGAAAAGGCACCACTCTTCAACGTTATAAAGGTCTTGGCGAGATGAACCCTGAGCAACTTTGGGAAACCACCATGAACCCAGAGCACCGCGTGCTTCTGCAAATTACCATGGAAGACGCCATTGAGGCGGATAAACTCTTCAATCAACTTATGGGCGAGGACCCAGAACTTAGGCGAGAGTTTATTGAAGAGAACGCCACACTTGTCACCGACCTTGATGTGTGATTGCGCTTTTAGATAAATAATTATTCTTATATTAAGTTAGGAGTGAAGATGATTAAAATAAAGAGAAAAAATCCTTACCAAATTTTGGTTGATACTTTTGGCGAAGATTTACAACTTGATATTGCTATTGAAGAGATGAGCGAACTTACAAAGGCGATTTGCAAGTATAAAAGATTCTACACAACCGCCGATGAAAAGGAAAAAGAGAGATTGAAAAGTGATATCATTGAAGAAACGGCAGATGTAATGTTAAACGTTGAACAACTTTCTTATATGTTTGGAATTGACAAAGTTGAAGAAATAAAGGAATACAAATTAAACAGGGCGTTAGAGCGCGCTTCCAAGGCTAAAAAAGATTGAGGTTTATATATGAAAACAACGTATTATGCTAACTTAAACAAAATTGATATGTCAAAATATACGCCTGTTGCTATCTCTGGTGACTGCGGAAAACTTGTCGGCTTTGAAGGAGTGGCTTTAAGGGAACTCTCGCCCTACCCTTTCTTTAAAAAGTGGAAAACGATTGAAGATAAGATTGATGATATGTATGACGCCGGCGAAATTTCTATGAAAGAATATCGCGATTACAAGCAAGAAAATCAAAATGCATATATCCGTCAATTCTATCAAAGTGTCCTAAAAAAGTTGGACCCGAGAGAGGTATACTCAAAATTAGGCGAAAACGCTGTTCTGGTTTGCTTTGAAAAACCAACCGAATTTTGCCACAGATTTTTGGTAGCGGGCTGGCTGGAATATAACCTTAACATTGAAGTCAATGAGATAGGTTATGAAAACGACAAACAAGTGCAAGAAAACCGCGCTAGGCTAAAAAGTAAAATTATTAACGAAATAGTTAAAGACGAAATGACAAAACAGGAGAAAATGAATGAAATTTAAAGAATTTTTGGAAAAGAACAATTTTAAAATCGAGGAAGATGTGCAACCTTTTAAATTTAGTTACTCCTTGGCTGGCACTAAGTTTAGCGAGGATAACATTCTTGACCATGTGACGGTAAGCGATATGCAGAGAATCATGGTGATGAGTCTTTACCTCTCAGAGGAAAAAAAGGTGACCGAGCCAGCGTTTTTAAAAATGATAATAGGGCTATCGGAATACGAAAAAATAGTTGCCGACTATCCGCCAAAAAACAATGTGGTGGAAGATTTAAGGGAGCGAGGCGCGCTAACGTTTGCCACCCTCTTAAACTATAAGCGCACATCAAAGGAAAATTTCGATAAAGTGCTCGCGGGAAGAAACTGAAATAAATTGAGGAAAATATGACTTTTGAAGAGTATTTGAAAAACAAAAAAATTAAAATTAAGCGTGATAAAGGAAAGTGCAAGTTGGAAGATACGTTATTGCCGTACTTTTCTGGGCAAAAGAAGTTGGTTTTTAACAGTATCACCAACGAAAATATGCACCGGTTGCGAGTTATGGAGCGATATCTAGTTAGATACTGTGATGTTGAACAGCCGGAGTTTATGGCAGAACTTAGAGAAAAGCCTAAACTTAAACCATACCTAGATATTGTTATGAAATATCCATATAAAAACCTTATTGTGGCGGGTTTGAGAGCCGGTTCCGACCGCTTTGCCATTGACATTGAAAAGAATATGATGTCGGAGCCGAAAAAGGAAAAAGCAAAACCTGCAAATGTTAGGCTAAGGGGAATTTAAAGACAAAAATGCCAAATCAATAACGGCAAGCGAAATTTATAAACAAGGAAAAGCAATAAAATATACAAAATATTTAGTTTAATGCTGGGAAAAGAGGAAAATATGAGCAATAAGAAAGAAGAAGAAAAGAAAAGTTTAAAAGAGTTAATGGAAAACGAAAAAGTCGAAAAGGTGGAAGTGATTGGAGAACTTAAAAAGTCCTTCATATCCTACGCCATGGCGGTCAATGTCAGCCGTGCCATTCCTGATGTTCGCGACGGCTTGAAGCCTGTGCATAGAAGAATACTATTCAGTATGGGCGAGCTAAACAATTTCTACGATAAACCACACAAGAAGAGCGCCAGAATTGTCGGCGAAGTTATGGGTAAGTACCACCCGCATGGCGATAGTTCCATCTATGACGCACTTGTGCGCTTAGCACAAGACTTTTCCATTCGCTATCCACTTGTTGACGGACATGGAAACTTCGGCTCGGTCGACGGCGACCCACCAGCCGCTCAGCGTTATACCGAGGCAAGGCTCAGTAAGATTGCCTCCCTTATGCTTGAAGATATCGACAAAGAAACGGTGGATTTCTATCCTAACTTTGATGACACCTTGATGCAACCGACAGTGCTTCCATCAATATTTCCTAACTTGCTTGTCAATGGTGCGGACGGCATTGCTGTCGGTATGGCAACAAACATTCCACCACACAACTTAAGAGAGGTGATAAGTGGTGTGCAAGCGCTGATTGACAACCCAGACATCGACATTGACGAACTTATTAAGATTATTCCCGCCCCCGACTATCCTACCGGTGGAATAATTATGGGCAGAACCGCGGTTAAGCACGCGTATAAGACTGGGCGTGGTGGAATTTTGGTGCGTGGCAGAGCGGAAATTGAAGAGACCAGCTCTGGCAGGCAGAGAATTGTCATCACGGAACTACCATATCAAGTGAATAAGGCGCGCTTTATCACGCAGATTGCCGACATGGTTAAAAACAAGAAACTTGAAGGCATAAGCGACATTAAGGAAGAGAGTGACCGCGAAGGACTTAGAGTTGTTGTGGACGTCAAAAAGGATGCCAACGCGCAGGTTGTTTTGAACTCGCTCTATAAACACACTATGCTTCAACAATCTAGCGGAATTATCATGCTTGCGCTTGTCAACGGCGTGCCAAGAGTTTTGAACCTAAAGGAAATGCTCTATTACTACCTTGAACATCAAAAAGAGGTCTTAATACGCAAAACTAAGTTCGACCTTAAAAAAGCGAAGGAGCGCGAACATATCGTCAAAGGCTTGGTGATTGCACTCGCCTCCATTGACGAAGTTGTTAAGGTTATCAAAGCATCAAAGGATAAGAATGACGCTAAGATTAACCTTGTCAACAACTTTGAACTAGACGAAATTCAAGCAACCGCTATCCTTGACATGACCTTAAGTAAACTTACCAATCTGGAGGTTGAAAAGTTAAAAGAGGAACTTGCGGAACTCGAGCGAAAGATTGAAGATTTGCAAAATATTCTCGACACCCCAGCCCGCGTTCTTCAAATAATCCGCGACAACCTTGAAGAGATTAAAAACACCTATGGCGACGAGAGAAGAACAGAGATAAGCATGGATATGGGCGGAATCGATGTGGAGGATTTAATTGCCGAAGAGGATGTCATCGTCTCCATGACGCACATGGGCTACATCAAGCGTATGGCTATGGATGAATACAAGGCTCAACACCGTGGCGGAGTTGGAATAACGGCGCATAAGACAAAGGATGAGGACTTTGTGGAAAAGATATTTGTCACCTCCACGCATGACGACCTCTATTTCTTCACCAATCTAGGCAAAGTATATTCGCTTAAAGCGTATGAAATTCCAGAGGCTCAACGCCAAGCAAAAGGCAGAGCGATGATTAACCTTCTGCAATTATCCCTCGGCGAAAAAGTGGCAACAATCATACCTGTTAAGAAGGACACCAAGGGCAACCTTATAATGGCAACAAAGAATGGGCTTATCAAGAAAACTCCATTAAGCGAATATGAAAATATTCGAAAGGGCGGAAAGATTGCGATAAAACTCCTCGACGGCGACGAACTTATCGGCGTGGACGTCACAAGTGGGCGCGATGACATTCTAATCGCCTCTCGCGAAGGCAAGTGTATCCGCTTCAACGAGACCGATGTTAGAGAGGTTGGAAGAGACAGTCAAGGCGTTAGAAGCATGAAACTTGGCGCTGACGACTGCGTTATCGACATGGCTATCATCCATGACGGAAAGAAGATTGTCACAATCTCCGAAAACGGCTATGGCAAACAGACGGAGACTGACGAGTTTAGACTTCAACAGCGTGGCGGTATGGGTGTGAAGGCCGGCGTGTTTAACGAAAAGACCGGAAAACTCGTGGCACTAAAAGAGATTGAAGAGGACTGCGACCTTGTTATGATTGCCGACAATGGCGTGATAATAAGAACGCACGTTTCCGACATCAGCACAATCTCGCGCGTCAGCCAAGGCGTTAAAGTTATGAAACTTCGAAATGGCTCACATATCGTCAGTGTGGCAGTCACCAAGCGTGATGAGAGCGAAGAGAATGTAGAAAATAACGATGATATTGAAAACAGCGATAATATTGAAATTAATGAAAACACAGAAAACGCGCAAGACGAAATAGAAGTTGAACAAACAGAGAGCGAAGAAGTCATAACCGACAATGAAGAAGAATAAAAATGTGAAGTAAGGCAGACTAACCCGTAGGGTTTAACCTTACTTCTTTTTTTATTGCATATAATTTTTGCTAATTTTTATATTTTTATCTTTTTTATTTGTGTTTTTGGCATGGTTTATGCTATAATATAGCGATAAATTTTGGAGAGGGTATGAACAATAGAATTTTTGAAAAAGAGAAAAAATATTTAAGCACTGTTCAAAAAACAATTGATGAAAATTTGGATAAAGCGCAAAAGACGCACTACGATAACCTTTTGAAGATAAATAAACTTAAAAAATACTTTGCGGAAAATTTTTATGAAATCAATAAAGATGACAGCGAAATTGCCGATATCAATCTCCAAATTGAAAGTTTGGAGCAAAATAATCTTACCCTCTCAAAACTTGGCAATAGGCTGGTAAAACAAAAGAAAAATCCATATTTTGGACGCTTCGATTTCAAGTCGGACTCGGAAAACGAGCCAAAAAGTTACTATATCGGCATTGGGCATTTGAGAGATGAAAATAGCGAAAATCTTGTCTATGATTGGCGCGCTGACATATCTTCGCTTTACTATGACGACATTTTAGGACGCACCGCTTACACCTGCCCTGAAGGAGAAATAAAGGGCGAACTTTCACTTAAAAGGCAGTTTAAAATTGAGCAAGGCGTGATGAAATACTATATCGACTCTAACCTTGTAATTGACGACAACATCTTGATGGAGGAACTTTCGAAAAACTCCTCGGCTAAGATGCACGACATTGTTTCCACCATACAAAAAGAGCAAAACACGCTAATTAGAAACAACGAACTTAAAAACGTCATCGTGCAAGGCGTGGCGGGCTCTGGAAAGACCTCGGTTGCCATGCACCGCGTGAGTTATCTACTATACAAATATCGCAAAACGCTGAAAAATGAGGATATTTTAATCTTGTCGCCTAGCGAACTTTTTGCCGACTACATCAACGAGGTTTTGCCGTCTCTTGGCGACGACAAACCTTTCACCACCACCTTTTCCACCATGGCGAAAAAACTTTTAGGGCAAAGTTACACCTCCCGCGAACAGCTTTTAGATAAACTTATCACCTCCGGCTCTCAAAAGGACTTTGAAAACATCGCTATAAAGTATAGTTTCGAATTTTTAGAGGACTTTAAGAACTTTTTGAACAACGATATCTGCAACCTCTTCATGCCAAAGACCATGGTGTTTGGAAATTTAGTGATTGAGGAGACTGAACTGAGGGAAATTTACTACAACAAACTTAAAAATCTTCCTATCTACAAGCGAATTGAGGTGATTGCCGAACATATTGTCGACCTATTCAATGTGCCTAGGTCAAAAAACGTCGACTTCTATAACCGCGCGAAGAAACTTTTGTATAACAAAATGATAACCACCGACTGCGTGAGAATTTACAACATCTTTTTGCGCTCGGTCGAACTTGACGAAATTCAAGAGGTCACCGCCTACGATATTGCACAAATTCTGCTTATTAAGGAAAATCTCTTCGGTTTCGACCACAATTACGACGCAAAATACGTGGTCGTCGACGAAATGCAGGACTACTCGCCCTGCCACTTTTACCTCTTTGAAAAACTTTGGCGCTGCCCGAAGATGTATCTCGGCGACATCAACCAAAGCATAGACAAAAATCTATCAAAAGACTATCTAAGCCTCCTTTCCAAGGAAATTAGAGCAAAGGTCTATTATCTCAACAAATCATATCGAAGTACCATTCAAATTTCCAAATTCTCTCAGAAAATTTTGGGCAAAAAGGTGGCAAATAATGTCAACCGCAATGGCGATGAGGTGAAATTTTACGCCACCAGAAACACCGTGAAGAAAATAGAGAGCATTATGAAACTACACCCGGAAAAAACCATTTGCGTCATTTGTAAGGACATGAAGGAGATACGCGACCTTCAAAAGGAAAGCAAAATTCTTGCTAGTTTCGAGGTGCTTGACGAGGAAAAGGAAATGACTGACTCTAAAAACCTCATGAGCACCATAATAAACTCGAAGGGCGTCGAGTTTGACGTGGTTATCATTCCGTTTTCCAGCGACGAAAACTATCACAGCGAACTCGACCGCAACCTTCTCTATGTCGCCTCCACCCGCGCCCTTCACAACCTCTACTTTATCTCCGACAAAAAGCCGAGTAGGTTTTTAACTAAAACTAAATCTTAAAAAAGGCGCCAAAGCGCGCTTTTTTTATGCCAACGAAATTTCATCTTTCTATATTCAATTAAATTACAAGATTTACTTATTTTTTTAAAATAACCATTTTTTAAGCAACCTTCTAAATTTTTGCAAAGATTAAAAACGATATTTTTAAGCCAATAGATAAAAACAAATTATAAATTTACTTATCTTTTCATAACGAATTTTTATTCATGAAAATTTTACTAAAAAAATATTGTAAAATTAATAATTTTTTTATTATGCATACTTTCTAATCTTTATGCATAAAATGGTGAAAAATATTTTTGCGATAAAAGGCTTAAAAGCGCGAAAAATGGTAAAAATTTCAAAAATGAATGTGGAAATGTGGATAACTTATGTGGATTTCTTCCACTTTATCCACTTTTTTATACATTGCATAAAGATAAACAGTTGTGTATAAAAATGTGATGTGGATAAATTTTTATACATATTTTCCTATTATTCATTCCACTTTTCGCACCTTGAAAGCGAAATTTTCTTAAACATTAATTGACAAAACTTGGCTAACGCGTTATACTTAATAGGTAATTTAGGGAACTAAAAAGGCGCTGGGCGTTTTTAAAGCGTACGCGCGCAATATACAATGTAAACGGAGATTGAAATTGGGAAATAAATTGATTGAACCGCGTAAAATTCAAGGTTTTTGGGAATTGACGCCAAAGGAAGAAGCACTTTTTGAAAATATGCTTTCCTCTTTGCGCGCTGTGTTTGAAAATAACTGCTTTTTGCCTCTCGATACGCCGGTGGCTGAGTTTAGCGAGGTGCTTTTGGCAAAGAGTGGCGGTGACGTGGATAAAGAAATCTATCGCTTTACAAAGGGACACGCCGACATCTGCCTTCGTTACGATTTGACCGTGCCACTCGCCCGCTTTGTTGCTGGGAACTATAACCTTTTAGACTTCCCTTTCAAGCGCTACCAAATCGGCAAGGTCTACCGCGGGGAACGCCCTCAGAAAGGAAGATTTCGTGAGTTTTACCAATGCGATGCCGACATTATTGGCGAGGAACTGCCTCTCACTTACGACGCAGAGTGCATATACCTATACAAGCCTTGTTTTAAGGCGCTCAACCTTGACGTGGAAGTGGAAATTTCCAACCGAAAACTTTTAAGCGGGCTGTTTGCCGGCTTGAACTACTCCGGCGACACCGCCGACCTATTCACTATTGTTGATAAATTTGACAAGCTTTCACGCGAAGATTTCATTAAAGAACTTCTTGGCAAAGGCATATCAGAAACTGACTTAGACACCGTCATGCGCTTTGTCAGCACCAAAGGCGGAATTGAGGAAGTGAAAAATTGGACTAACCTTGTGCCAAACGCTGAATTTTACCATGGCATAAGGGAGTTGGAAGCGCTCGATTCCCGCCTGAGAGCGCTTGGCATGGAAAACTATCACTACAACCTCTCGATTGTGCGCGGACACAACTACTACACCGGCACCGTGTTCGAGTGCTACATCAAAGGCAAGCGAAACCTGGGCGCCGTGGGTGGCGGTGGAAGATATGACAACCTTTGCAAAAACTTTATGGATAAAAACTTGCAAGGCGTGGGTATGAGCATCGGAATCACCCGCCTTTTCGACATATTAAAATCGGAAAACTTGCTTTCTGCCGAAGAGAATGTGGGCGTGAAACTGGGCATCGTCACCTTTGAGGAAACCTTGAAAGAGGGCTTGACGCTTATGGCTAAACTGCGTGAAAGTGGCATCAAAGCCGACCTAATTAACGAAACAAAGTCGTTTAAGGCGAAGATGAAAGAGGCAAATAAGCGAAACATTCCTTTCCTTTTAGTGCTTGGCGAGGACGAGGTGAAAAGTGAAAAATATACCCTAAAAGATATGCAAACGGGAAGTCAAGTTGCTTGCACTTTTGAGGAATTAGTTAAAAGTTTATCATAAAATATTTTTCAAAAGGCGCAAAAACAGAAAAACGCAAATAAAAAAAGTATAGTTAAAAGATACAAGTTATGATGTGTTAAAAAATAAAGAAATTTATTAAAAAAATAATTTAAATTTGGTGAAATGTTTTAAACTTTCAAAAAAAATATTAAAAATTTAAGAAAAATGGTAAAAAACATCAAAAAATGCGAAAAAAATCGCAAAAAAACTGAAAAATAATAAAATTTATTTAAAATAATCTTAAGAAAAGTTAAAAGAGGTTTTTATGGAAAAGAAAAAAATTTTAGTCACAAGCGCTCTTCTATACATCAACGGGCTTCCACACCTTGGCCATGTGGCTGGATGTTGGCTCCCGGGCGACATCTTTGCCCGCTTCAACCGCACCTATGGTAATGACACAATCTATGTCAGCGGAACGGATGACTATGGCACAACAAGTTACATGAGCGCTATGAAACTCAAAATGGAGCCGAGCGAGTACATTAAAATGATGAACGGCAAAATGAAGGCGATTGCCGAAAAGTTGAACATCAGTTTTGATATTTTCAGCGGGACAAACACCCCTGTGCACAGCGAAATCACTTGCGACATTTTTAACGAACTTAATAAAAACGGCTACATCTCGGAAATGGAAAGCAAGATGTGCTACTGCGAGCATGATAAAACGGCGCTTGCCGACAGGTTCGTCTATGGCACTTGCCCGCACTGCGGATATGACAAGGCGTATGGCGACCAATGCGACAACTGCGGAAAGACCTATGATATTGAAGAACTTATCTCGCCGAAGTGCGCATTCTGTGGTCAGGACGCCGTGTTTAAAAACACCAAGCACCTATACATTCGCCTAGATAAATTGCAAAACGATTTAAAAAAGTGGCTGGACACAAAAAAAGATATCTTCCGTCCATATGTCTACAACATGGCTATGAAATGGATAAACGAAGGACTTAATCCGCGTTGCATCACGCGTGACATCCAGTGGGGAATCAAAGTGCCACTTAAAGGCTATGAAAATAAAGTTTTCTACGTTTGGTTTGACGCGCCTATCGGCTACATCTCCATAACCAAGGAACTTGGCGGAGACGAAATGGTGAAAGACCGCTGGCAGAACGATAATTGCGAGATATACAACTTTATCGGCAAGGACAACATCGACTTTCACGCTGTTTTCTTCCCATGCGTGGAACTTGGTAGTAAAAAATACAACCTTGCTCATAACGTTGTCGGCTTCAACTTTTTGAATTTTGAAGGGCAAAAGTTTTCTAAGTCCAAAAAGGTGGGAATCTTCTGCGAAAGTTTGTTAGAAAGCGACATCGACATCGACTCACTTCGCGCATATCTATTATCCATCTTCCCTGAGAATAAGGACAGCGACTTTTCGTACGAAGGCTTCAAACTCAACACCAACGCCGAACTTGTTGGAAAGTATGGCAACTTCTTTAACCGCACGCTCAACATGATAAATAAAAATTTTGGTGGCAAAATTGGTATTGATTTTGAGGAAATAAAAGATAAGTTAGACGAAAACGATAAGGAAATGGTGGACGCCATATCCACCTGCCCAACGACTATCGCCGAACTATTTAAGCAAACGGAATTTAGAACGGCATATAAAGAGATTATGCGTTTCGCGTCGATTGGCAACACCTATCTTGAAAAGACGGCACCATGGTCACTTATCAAAAATGGCGATGTAGAAGGCGCAAAAAAGGTGCTTTATCTATGCCTCAATATGGCAAAGTCGCTTGCCATTGTTGGAAGTCCAATCATGCCAACAAAGACCGCGGAAATTTGGGAACAACTCGGCTTTTCTGGTCACCCAGACGATAACGGACTTTGGGAAGAAGTCTCCAAAATCAACATTCCAAAATCACACAAAACAAACTCTCCAAAACCGCTCTTTATGCGCCTAGACGACGAAACAATCGAAAGATACAAAAAGGAATTGGAAGGAAAATAATAGATATCTTATAATTGCTTTTAATTATTATTAAAAGAAAGAATAGCGTTAGCAAAAACGCGTCAACAAAAAAATACCTCTAAATAATTAGAGGTATTTTTTACATAATGTTGATAAATAATTTAACAGAAACTTTAATATGCAGATATTATACGCCTATCATTTTTCGTCACAATATGCCTAAATTAAGGTCAAGCGTAACCATACCACCAAAAATTTTCATGGTGGTAACAACGTTAGATAACGCATATTCTCCATTATTTTCGCTAACGCCCACAGTAAGGTCAAAATCGCCAATTAGACTTGTGCCAGTTAGAGTTTCGCCTTTAATGCCAAGCGTATAGCCGGTCAATTTCTCAATAACTTCCCCGCTATCGGTGTTTTCCTCAACTGTATTACGGTTGAATTTTTGCAAGGTTTCTTCCAACGAAATGTTAGGTTCCATTAAGCCCATTCCAAATTCAATCATGCCAACCATAGAGTCTGTTATCCCAATCGCTTGCGCCATGATGATAATAACATTTGAAGTTCCGTCGGTGGTTCCAAAAATCTCAGAGGTAGAGTATGACCATTCTTTCACCCTTCCGTCAGTATCTTGGTGAATTGTCAGCACATACTCTCCATTTCCGTCTTTAGCAAAAGTTACTGTAGATAGTCTATTCGTGAATGACCCTGTTTTTGAAATATATGTTGAATTACCACTTGTGAAAGCAAATGTCGTTCCCCAAAGTGCTTCTGGACTTAGATATGCCACAACTGAAAAATCTTCTAAGTTTATTGTCACATCTACATCAATATTTATAGCTGTTGCGTTTGAAAGAATTTTTAAATATGCGGTTCCGCTAAGATTGATTGTGCGCTCATTTATTTTGTTCACTGCGATGTCCATAAACTCTGGCAGACTGCTTAGGTTGTGATGTGTGGCTGAAGTGTTGTAGGTAAATTCAAAGTTGTCTTGCATTCCATTCGAGTCAGTATCCGTCTGCCCTTCGTCCGCTGGCTCAGCATAATCGAAGTTGATGTTTGCATACATATTGCCAAGCTTGAAATTGATGCTTGTTGGCGTGCAGATTGTTTCGTCGCCCACCACCTCTTTCGCGTATGAGATTGTTAAGTTGCCGTTTTTCTCGCCGTTTGTGAGGCTAAGAATAAGGCTGGCGCCAGTTTCGCCGTTATTGAAAGCGATGTTGCTCACCATGCCCAAAACATTGGAAACGCTTAAAAGTGTAGAATCTACACTTGTAACAACGTCGTCGCCCTCCTCTTCTGTCAAGCCCATAAGTTCACGCAAGAAACTGAAATCGGTGGTCGACTGCTCAAACGATTCAGTCAAATCCCAACTTTCAAGCATTGCCGGGTCAAGTTTAACATTCATTATTCCCAAAATCATGGCGATAAGGTCACTCATGCTGGAATTTTCGATATGTCCGCGGAATTTTGTGTCGGAATTTATGAAATCGTCATGCGCGTAGGTGATGTAAAGCCCGCTTGTGTTTGGCGTGTTTTCGTCTTCATACTCGTTGCTGTTGTAGTAAATTGACGCCTGATGATTCGTGGTGGACGAGGTACCGTCCTCGGCTGTGCTAGAGGTCTCGATATTGAAGTCGCCCTGCACTTTAAGCCCAATTCCGCCAAACAAGGTGGAGATAATTTTCTTATCCTCTTCGTCTTTTTTCTTCTCGCGTGCAAGTTCCACAAGCATATTAGTGCCCTCGGTGAGTTTCATATTGCCAAGTCCCGCAGTAAGAGAGAGTTTATAGCGCGTGTAGGTTATGCCGTTTGTTGTATCTTCTTCAAAATAGGAACCGTTCTTCAAGTAGTCGACAATGCCCTTTGCAAGTGGCAAAATTTCCTTGTAGTCTGCAAATGCGTCAAGCGAGTACATCTCGCCCGCCTTTCCGCGAAGTCTCGTGAGGCTGAGAAATTTCAATGGCGAGGTTTCAATAACTGCGCCTTCGCTCGCACTTGTCGTGCTGAAAGTGAGGTAGTTTTGATAGTCACACTCGTTTCCAAGTTTGATATTTCTTAAAAATACCACAAAATTACGCTGTTTGGTGAGGTCGCCTTCAAGCACACCACCCTTCTCGTCCACAAGAAGGTATTCGGAGTAATCTAACGAATTGCCGTCCTCATCCGTGCCAAGTGCTGGAGTGTTCGGGTCAACGATGTCCGCCGACATAATGAGTGTGTCATTAAACGCGCGCATAAGAATATTTTCAAAATGCGAGTTTTCGGCGTATTTAAGCGCGTCGCCGATATCAATTTTCAAGGTTTCTTCCGCCCACATTGCACTTATCGAGGAAAGTGCAGGCAGAACAACGCTAAATGTTTCCGTCACGGAGTTTGTGATGTCGTCAAGCGCTGGGTCAGAGAAACTTAAATCTTCCTTCACAAAGGTTAAAATGTCGTCTATTTCGGAGATGTTAAATTTCAGTCTTAAACCGTGAAGGTCAACAAAAATGTCGGAGCCTATAAGGTGAATGTTGGTGTCTAGGTTCATGGCGCTGGTGGAAACGCTAACGTATGGCACAAACTCGTCGTTTTTAATCACCAACATGGCAATAAGGTCGCCATAGAAGGTGGAAGTGCTGTATCTCACCGCCAAATCACCAGAAATGGCATATGTGTAATCGCCTATTTGAGCCTCTTCAAGCGCGCTGTCAATCTCGGCGTTCTGAAGAATATCTAGTAACGAGGTTATTGGCACAAAATTCTCCACTGGCGTATTAACCTCGCTTGTTTTGAGCGCAACAACTTTGCCCTCTTCTTCGGCGCTATAAACGATGTTGTCGGAATAGTCGGACAATGCGCCAAGTTTGAGGTTATTTAGTATCAGCGAGATATCCCCGCCAAAGTCCTTGCCAGCAAGTGTTGTGGTGAATTGCAAAGAATTGAAGGTCAAAACGCCATTTACATTTTTAGTGAACAATCTAACGCTGTTATTCGTGAGCGTGATGTTGTCATTGATTATAATTGTATCGGCGAAGTTCTCGTCGCCGGCGTAGTTAAGTTTAAATCCAGTTTCAAGTCCGCTAAGCACAAGGTTGGATATTGCCGGAAGGGTGAGACTGAGTGCTGTTGTTTCCTCCATGCTTATGCCCGGAATTTGCGAAAGGAGAGAGGAAATTTCGTCGATGTTTAGGTCGGCAAGCGCCACTTTGAAAAACATTTTCTCTACGCTTAGATAGATTGTGTCCTCGATTAAATACGCGTACACTTCCACATTGTTAACCGTTGTGTGAAGGCTGATATATGGCAGATACGATGTGCCATTCTTTAAAAGTTTTGCATAAATTTCGGCGGTGATAGGGCTATTATTATAAGTCACACTGATATTTCCGGAGAGTGCGTATCCGCCCGGCACCTTCGCCTCGTCTATCACGTTAAGTATTGGCGTGATGTCCTCGCTGTTTGACGGCGCGCTGAGTGAGAAGTTCGGGTCGTTCACAACGATATCAGAAAGGCTGAGCGAGATATCATAGTTAAACAGCCTATCGGCAAAGGTCAAGCCATATGTGCCGGCGGTTGTGTTATATGTTAGGGTCAAAGATATACTATCGTCCGCAGTTGTGTTGTAGGTTAAAATATACGTAACAACCTCTTCCTCTTCGGTCGCGCCGTCTGGCAGAACGGTTGTCATGCTTTCGGCGAGAGTTAGATTGCTGATAATCTCAAAAATGTCTAGGTTTTCAAAATCAATGTTAAGTTCTCTGCCAATGCTTTCAAGTGCATTGTCGGTGTCAATATCAACGCTGATGCCAAATTCTGCTAAGATATCCGAAATCTTTGATATCTTTGTAAGGTCAAACTTAACCGTTTTTTCACCAACTGTGATGTAAATAGTCTTGGCGTTCAAAATGTCCTCGCCGTAAACTGACGCATCTATTTTAAAACCACCAATGTTTAAAGTTAAGTCGGCATTGAAACTCATGTCTGCAAGCGAAAATTTAACCTTCGACTCTTCCACTTTTAAGATATCACCAACCTTAATGCTGTCAACAACGAACGAGACATTCTTTGCGCCGGCAAACTCGCTTGCCATGTCGATAAAGCGCGCGCAATCCACAAAGTTTTCAGCAAGCATTTTGCCATTGTTGGTCATGAGGCTAAGCACGCCGTCACTCATCGTCATATCGCTCAAATCGGTATCTTTGCCGATTATTATATCTGTGACACTCACGGAAACATCATTTTTAACACCGTCTATCGTCAAGGTGGTGGTAAATTGCAAGGACTCTGGCAGAATGTTTTCGTTCTTGGTTACAGTGGTCAGTTTTAGCATGCTGTCGGATAATATAACTCTATCTTCAATCACGATATCGTCAACAACTTTAACCGTCAAATTATCGTCTTCCACAATGATATGGAAATTTTCGAACGCTGGCAAAACAACACTTATCGCCGTCAAGGCCTCTGCGTTGATATCCGGCAAATTCTGCAAGTAGGTTTGAAGTTCGCTAAAGTCTACCTTGCTTAAATCAAGCATCAAATTGAGGTTGGCAACATTGAGATATAGGCTGTTTTCAATAAGGTATGCATAGATATCCACACCCTCGGCATTTGTTTTTAGGCGAAGATAAGGTGTCACGCCGTCGCCACGCTCCACAAGTTTAACTGCAAGGTCGGCGGAAAGCGAGTGGTCACCATAACTTAACAGACAAGTGCCAGAAAAAGCATAGCCTAAGTCGTCATACTTCGCATTCTCCACAATCTTCAAAAGCGACGTCACATCAAGTTCATCGTCTTGCGGAGCAACATCTATAACAAAATCTTGCCCGTCAATCTTCACCGAATTGATGTTGAAATTTATTTTATGACCGTTCATAGTCAATTCTCTTATTGAGGCGGTCATATTTTTAAGTTCCTCGTCAGCGTCAAGGGTGAATCTCAAATTGCCGAAATATATGGTAAAGCGATAGCCCGTATCCACAACATTTTCGGTTATTTGAAACTCTGAAAGCAAGGTGTTAAGGTCTATCGTCGACAAGTCTATACCCACAACCTTGCTGAGCATATCCAAAAGTTCATTTAATTCGTCGCCCCCGCTGAGGCTAGACATTAATGAGGTCAAGTCAACGCTTCCAAGGTCGACCTCGTTCAAATTTAACTTAAAGAAATTTTCGTTAATGCCAAAGTGGATAAAGGAATCAACTTCGCTATCCTTAAATGCCTTGATGTTATATTGTTTACCTTGAAGTTCTGCTTGCACGTTGACATCAAAATCAAAGTTTTGCATATCCACCTTTGCATCGATGTTGGCGTCGAAATTCATCTCGCTACCTTCCACCTTAAGTGACAAATCGGCGCTGATATTCTCTGCGGACAAAACGGCATTCATGAGTTTTGTCATACCCGACTCCTCTGCCGTTCCAGCATTGTTTGGAAGAGATGGAGTGATAGAAACATCGCCAAAAATCATGATAAAGCCAAAGAAAGAACATAGTGCAACTATCATATACAATGATATCGCCCTAAACATCTTAGATAAAAAGGTTCTTTCCCTAACTAAAGGACTACGCATAATTCTCCTCAATTTTTTTGTTTTAATTACGTTTATTTGATAAGTTTACAGTTTGATTTTTATTCTATTTGCAAATTTTCTGTATATCTAAAACGATACGAATTTTCCTACATTATATATTCCTATTTATATAGGGGGGGTGCAAGTTCTATTTTACAACATCGCGAGGCACTCTTGAATGGTCGCCTCATCATAGTAAAATATGTCGTCAAAAGTGTCGGTTACCGTGGCATCAATACCCATCTTTTTAACGTTATAAACTTCAATGTAGTGCATGGAAAGAATGTTGAAGTTTTCGTCCATTGTCACTTGAATATCCACGCTTTTCCACGACGGAAGATTACTTGAAGTTGGAGGTGTGGTTGGAATTGTGCTTTCGCTGAAATGCCTAATTTCATAGGAATAGTACAGTGCGGCGTACGTGGCGTAAGAGCCGGTCAATTTTATATTGAAAACATATTGACTGTCACCATTCAAGGTGACATCTTTATCATAATTTCCCTCTGCGCAAGTTTTGGAAGATATGATATAGGTAAGAGGGGTGGTTGGCTCGGTGTTAAAAAATTGTTTATACTGCTCTATCGTCCAAATCTTCGCTGTCGATTCGTCGAGGTCTACCGTATAGTTTTCCTTGCTGTCGCCCACAATATTTTCGATACTTCGCGTCTCGTTAAGGTAGATTTCGTTCGGTTTATCGTATTCATAGATTTGCTTAACCGCCATGGACGGCGCCATGGGATTTTGTGACGGGCTCATTTTAAGATAGTAAATGCCGTCCTCGGTGGAAGTTTTGATCGCGCGCATTTCTTGCGGGACAGAGATAAATCCTACTCCGGCGCTGACATCACCACTTAATATCTTCACATATCTTGTTGTTTCATATTCAAGTTTGTATTCGCCAATTTGATAAAGTTCAACGGCAGTAAAGGAAGTCTTTCTACCGCTAATTGCGTCGTTATACAGCGCCTCAATAGTTGCCTCGTCATCGCGAAGTGACGCCTCGCTAAGCCCCGAGGTGTCGATGATTGGAACCAAGCCGTCAACATAAACGCTTCCTATTGCCACACCGGTAATTACGGCAACAAGAAAGACAATTCCTATCACAAAATAATTTTTAACTTTACTCAAATCTATTCTCCGTGGCCATGCGCCGTAATGTGACCATGCGCCGTAATAAAGAAATTTAGTCAAAAAATTTTAACTATTAATAGTATAACATATACGAAAAACGATGTCAACCAAAATAGTTAAATTATTTTAAATATTTTATGTTGACGTCGGAAGGATAATTATAATTTTTTCAAAATTTTTCTAAAATGACACACGTCTCCAAATTTGCAGTGCGCGGAAACATATCAAAAATTTTGATATTTACAATTTTGTAAAATTTCTCTAATCTTTTTAAATCGCGCGCAAGCGTCGAAAAATTGCAAGAAATGTAGACCACTTTGGCGATTTTTGAACGAATTATTTCTTCTAAAACACGAGTGTGACAGCCGTTGCGCGCAGGGTCCAAAACGATGACATTCGCCACTTTTGAAAACTTTGCAATAACATCTTCCACCTTGGCGTGGATATTTTCCATATTTTCGCTTTTAATAGCCTCCGCAATCTTGTGAGCCGAGGTCTGCATTTCAATCCCTATCACTTTTTTTGCCTTCTTCGCCAAAAGTTTTGAAAGCACGCCTTGTCCTGAATAGGCGTTCACAACCACCTCGCCAGCCACATTTTTTAGGACGTGAGAATATAGTTTTTCCGCCACCACACAATTGACTTGCAGGAAAGATTTTGCGTCCACAGGAAACACTTCGCCTAAAATTTCATATTTCATATCACTTTCGTTGTAACTTTGGAAAATTTTAGTCTTATCACTCTCCAAAACCTCGCCGACCGCCAAAAAAACAGGATATTTTTCTAGGCAATTATCTAAAGAAAATTTCTCACGCTCCGAAAAGAGAAAAACAAGCATCACTCCGCCCTGAAAACACCTAAAAGTGATATTTTTGAGATATTTAAAAGAATATTTTTGTAAGTACGTTTTAACATCTTCAAGCGCACGCAAAATTTCGTTATCGGCAAGCATGCACCATTTAATTTTAACAAACATATCGTCATCACCTAGATACCCTAACTCCCCGCTTCGATATGTAAGTTTCAATTTGTTTCGGTAATGATAAATTTGCTTGCTTACCTCCACACTAATTTCACCAAAATACCCCACTTTTTTGAGTTCATTTCTTAACATAATCTCTTTAAGCGCAAGTTCGCGGTGATATTCTATGTGCTGAAAATCACACCCGCCACACTCGCCGAAATACGGACATGGAGGTGTCGTTCGATAGGGCGAACGCACATTTATTTTCGCCACCTTCCCGACCTCAAACTTCGCCGTCGACTTCACAATCCTAACGACCACATCTTCGCCAATATCTGTACCACGCACAAACACAACCTTGCCATTTTCTCTTGCCACTCCGCTACCACTATGCGAAATATCCACAATCTTCATATACTCTCCCACATCTTTTCGTTAATAAGTTTTTGCATTTTTTATCTACCATACTACCACTAAAAAATAGTTTAAAATTTGAGAAAAAAACAAAAAATAAATTAATAATTATAAAGAAAATCACAAAAAAGTCACTTTTTTTTGAAAAAAATGCGTTTTTAAGGCTAAAAAAATTGATTTTTTGCAATTTTTATATTTTTCACATTCAAATATTTTTCCATTTAAAGGCATATTGAATTTTTTCAATATTTAATTAGGCATTATTGCGACATTTTCTCATTTTAAACTTTTTACTTCTTTTTCTATAAAAGCCATAATAAGCGCAACAACAAAATCAACTTCTTCAGCCGTCAATTCTCTGCCTTGCGGTATTTTCCACCAATTATATAAACACCCTCGACAACACGTCGCCGTTGCGTGCTGGGCGATAAACACAGGGTGTCCGCGCATAGGTGTTTGTTTGCCGTCATTCGGAATATCCTTCGGTGCCAATCTTTTGCTTATGAAGTCATAGGCGTGCGCCATTACCATATCCATTCCTTTTGCCTTAACATATTCAATTTCTTTCAGCTTTAAGTGAAATTTGCTCCTAAAAGGCGATGTGGAAAGTTTTTTGAGGCACTCATTAATCAAATTTGTATCCATATTTACTTAAGTCCACCTTTCCGCCAACAACTTCCACACCCTCACTGCGCAAAAGCTCCTCTTGTCTATTGATTCCACCAAAGGCAAACGCCGTGGAAAGTTCGCCAAATCTATTCACCACCCTGTGGCAGGGAATTTCGCCCGGTTTTGGATTGACATGTAACGCCCAGCCCACTTGGCGTGACATACGCTTGTTGCCTATCGCGCGCGCAATTTCGCCATAGGTCACCACCTTGCCTTTCGGGACCTTGCACACAAAGTCATAGGCATTTTCAAAAAAATTCTTGCTAAAATCCATTTCGTTCCCTCATAAAGTTTTTTAATAGCCTAAAACCTCGCCAAATCTTGAAAAATTGATACCCTCTACTGCCATTTTAAACCTTTATCAACATAATTATAACTAAAAAGCGAAAATTAGTCAAACAAACATCGATGTGTGAGTGAAGAGTTGTGGAAGGTTTTGAGAAAGTAAGTTTTACATTGATGGCGCAAGTCAAAGTATAGGGGCGATTTCAGAGAATAAATTATTTATAATGATTATAAAAGTAAAAATTTCTAAAATGAAAGAATTTTAAAGCGGAAAAGTTGTAGATATTAAAGATGAAAAATAGAAAAAGTTTTATAAAAACGGTGGAAATCGCGCGTTGACTTGACAAAGAAAGATAAAGTAGGTATAATTAAAAATGTATTTTTGCGGATATGGCGGAACGGCAGACGCGCTAGGTTCAGGTCCTAGTGAGAGCAATCTCATGCAGGTTCAAATCCTGTTATCCGCACCAGACAAAAACAATCCGAACCGATAGGCGAGGATTATTTTTGTTTGTACTCTTATTTCTTCACTTTTCGTTTTTCACTTTTCTTTTACACTCGGATTATTTTTGAAATAAGAAATAAAAAAGAAGAAAGAAAAGTTATAGGGGCATTAAAAGATAATCGCTAAATTCAAATCCGTATTTCTTTCTTTTTGTTTTGAAACTTGATAATTGTATGATATAATTGTTTTACAGTTAAAGAGGTAAATTTAATATGAAAGTTATTG
>CALVNE010000015.1 GCA_944349515.1 uncultured Clostridia bacterium
AAGTCTTACCATTCGTTTGTTTGTTCCTTTCCCCCAAAAATGTAAACATTTTCGGAGTGCCCCATAGGTTTCGAAAACGAGCAAAAGTGCAGTTTTCGCCTATATCTCTCCCCTCAGCATCTTCCCGCGCTCACGAAGGCGCATATTGTGGTCGAGGATGATTTTTCTTATCCTAATCGACTTTGGCGTCACTTCCAAATACTCATCATCACCTAAAAATTCAATGCAATCTTCAAGGCTCATAATGCGTGGTGGAGTTAGTCTGAGAGCGTCATCACTGCCAGACGCACGCATATTGGAAAGGTGCTTACGCTTGCAAACATTGACAACGATGTCGCCACCCTTTGGATTTGCACCAACAACCATTCCTGCGTAAACTGGCGTGCCAGGTCCGATGAAAAGTTCGCCACGCTCTTGCGCATTGTATAGACCATAGACAATCGCCTCGCCCTCTTCATGTGCAACAAGTGAGCCATAGTCACGGCGGTTGATTTCGCCCTTGTATTGTTCATAGTCATAGAAGATAGAGTTGATGATACCTTCGCCACGCGTGTCGGTCAAAAATTCAGATTTAAAGCCAAAAAGTCCACGCGACGGAATCAAAAATTCCATTTTCATGCGCGAACCATGTGGCGTCATACCCTGAAGTTCGCCCTTTCGAACGCCCATTTTGTTCATTACCGTGCCAACGCAGTCCTCAGGCACATCAAGATAGAGTCTGTCGATAGGTTCGCACTTGACGCCGTCAATCTCTTTAATCAAAACTTTCGGTTGAGAAACTTGAAATTCGTAGCCGTCGCGACGCATATTTTCAATGAGAATGGAAAGGTGCATTTCGCCACGTCCGCAGACCTTGAACCTTTCGGCAGTTTCGCCGTCCTCAACTTTGAGCGATAAGTCCTTAACCGCTTCCTTATATAGTCTATCGCGCAGATGACGCGAAGTCACATACTTGCCTTCCTTTCCAGCAAATGGACTGTCGTTGACCATGAAAGTCATCTCAACCGACGGCTCAGCAATCTTCACAAACTCAATTGGACTGACTTCACTTTCATCGCAAATAGTGTCGCCAATTGTCACGTCACCAAGCCCTGCCACGCAGACAATCTCGCCCACAGTGGCACTTTCAACATTAACCCGCTTTAAGCCCTCGTACACGAAAAGGCTGACAATCTTCGACCTCACCTTTTTACTCTCGTCATGCCAGTTGCAGACAACAACATTTTGCCCGACTCTTATTTCGCCATTCTCCACCTTACCAACTGCAAGTTTGCCGACATAGTCGTTCTGCTCGCAGGAAGAGACAAGCATTCTCAGCGCACCCTGTTCGTTACCGGTTGGCGCTGGAATGTAGTCGATTATCGTTTCAAAAAGTGGTTTCATATCGGTGCCTAATGTGTTTTTGTCGGTCGATGCGATGCCTTGACGCGCGGAAGCGAATACGAACGGAGAGTTGAGTTGCTCTTCATTGGCGTCGAGTTCTAAAAATAGTTCCAAAACCTCGTCGATAACTTCGCTTATGCGTGCGTCAGGGCGGTCGATTTTGTTAATCACCACAATAACCTTAAGTTTAAGTGCCAGCGCCTTTTCAAGCACAAATCTTGTCTGTGGCATAGGTCCTTCAAAGGCGTCCACAACAAGTAGTACGCCGTCCACCATTTTAAGCACGCGCTCCACCTCACCGCCGAAGTCGGCGTGCCCCGGAGTGTCGACAACATTTACCTTCACGCCATTATAAAAGCAAGAGGTGTTTTTGGACAGAATAGTTATCCCTCTTTCTCTTTCCAGCGCATTGCTGTCCATAACGCGGTCAGCAACCGTTTGATTTTCTCTAAACACATTACCTTGCTTTAACATTTCGTTGACAAGCGACGTCTTGCCGTGGTCGACGTGGGCAATGATTGCTACATTTCTTATGTTCTTATTTTCCATATTTTTCCTCTTTACAACTTATTGATTATAGCACAAATATGAAAAATTTACAATATTTCCAAGGAAAAATATGTGGAATTTGTGGAAAAGTGGAAAAAAGTGAGGCGTTTCCCCCGAATTTTGCCATGGTTTGGGCTTTTTGTCGTCAATTTTTATGCTTGCTCAATTTTTTACGTGTGGAAAATTTATAATAGAGAAGTACGCCCACAAACACCACCACAAACACAACAAGCACAGTGAGATACCACACTCCGCGATTGATTTCGAAGTAGTATATATTAAGCGGTTCTGCTGTTTCTAAGTCGGCGTAGGTGCGCTCAAAGGTGTTGTAGTAGAGCCCGCCAGACTCGTAAAAGTTTTCGCTCCTCACTGTTTTTGCGGTGGATATCATCTCGTAAATGTAGGTGGAGTGGTCGTAAATGGAAACGATAGTGCTATTGTCCATGCCAAAAGTTTCGCCCCACATGATAACGGTGTTTTTCATAAGGCGAATAAGGGCGTCGGCGGAGGTGGTCGAGAAAGGAAAAGAGGTGGTGTAAGAATATTTTTTCACAAAAACACCACTTTCCTCAAACTCTGTTTCGCTTCCGCCGTTAACATCAAAATATGCATTAAAACTTTCGACGTTGGAAAAATTTAAGGCATAGCCAACAGCGTCGTAGTCGGAGTAATATGTGGGATCGGTCACCTCGGCGCCGTCAATCCCCTCCGCCTTATCCTTATAGGAGTCGCTTAAAAGCGCCACAGTGTTTTTGAGATAATATTTGAACCCCTCAAAGGATATGAGGTCAACATTTTCAAAGAGGTGCGAGTTGACCGGAAAGAGATAGACAAAGGAAATCTTTTCGCCGTTCGAGAGCCTTATAAGTTGAAAGGCGTTTTTTGAGTTTTCTGACAATGATTTCGCTTCGCTTGCTAAATTGGCGGACGCTTCCGCCTCGTCTGTTGCAAAAACGGACACGTCTACCATTTCAATTTGCGAAACAAATTGGGCTGTTTCTGTTTGTGTTACAACATTTTCGGCTACATCTCTACTCGGCGCGACTACGCTTTGAGTGCCAAAGAGAAGAGAAAAAAGAAGCATAAAAGAAAAAAGAAAGGTTTTCATAGATAAATTTTATTCAAAAACCTTTCTTTGTATTCTTAGGCAATCTATTTCTTCGTATTTCTTAGGCAATCTATTTCTTCGTATTTCTTAGGCAATGTATTTATGGAAAATATTTGTAATCTAATAGCCGTGCCGTAATTCGCCTTGAAAGAATAGAAAACTTTTCGCCTATAAAATTTGACGTTCTAAAATTCACATTGGTTTTAACGCGCTTGTTCGCATTTCCTTTAACACCAACCTCGCGTCACACCTTTTTCAATAAACATGCATCTTATTACCTATACGAAAAAGTTAATTTAGCCACCTATGCCTGTGTCGATTATGCCGTTACTACTATAAAGGTCGGTTATTTCAGTGGCGCTTGTAAGTTCTGGCAAGGTTGACGGATACCTCACCGACCCGCGCGCGTACACGGCAATTCCAGCGAGGTAAACGATATGCGAGTTGCCAGCCACAGCGCCAACGGTCACCGATGCGCTTTGAGATGTGAAGTTATCCTCTATTGTCAGCATACCCATGCTTGTTATTGCTATGCCGGCAACTTGGTGCTGACCACCCCCGCTGTTTTGAAGGTCTAGTGAGATGTGTCCTCTAAGGGTGGCGCTTTCGATATTGCCCAAACTTGTGTAAGCGATACCGCCGACAAAGATATTTTGCACGCCGGACGTGTTTTCGTCAGACACGACAATGTCGCCTGCCACGCTACCCCTTAAAATTCTGCCATTGTTGAAACCGACAAGCCCGGCATAGGTTGCCACCGTTTGACGCTCAGTGCCGTTATAAACAGCAATATCACTTGTCATGCCTCTTATGGAAACATCAGTGACATTTCCCTCCGCGCCGGTTGCAATGGCGAGCCCCGCAAAGATGACATTTTCGGTTAGCACGCTTGTTGAGGTGTAGTTGGCGATAATTTGCAAGTTGTTGATATACCCGCTGACCGTTTCGAACAGCGATAGCCCTATGTTGTAAGTTATGCCGTCATCTTCGGTGTTCAACCTTGGGATAAGCCCGGTGTTTGTGGTTTGAGAGGTGATATTCGTTGTCTGTACGGCATTTGAGGTGTAAGAAAGGATATGTCCGTTGCCATTTAGCACCCCTTGGAATGCGCCCTCAAATAGCACACCGTCGAAACTAAGGTTATAGATGTCGCTCTCAAGACTGAAATAGAACCTTGTGCTTACGTCAGTAACCTCGGCGTCGTTTAGCAAATAGGTATTAAGGTAAGAAGGTTTTGTTAGACGATACTGCATATTTTCAAACTGCTCGGCATTGGTGATTGCATACGGATTTTCCTCGGTGCCGTCACCGCTATTGAATAGGTCAAACGCCACCGAATTGTTATAGGTCATCATCTGCGACTGTAACCCTTGATTGCCATATTTTACCGTTAAGGAGAGTCTGACATTGCCTATGATAGTTGGCGCGAACTCTTTCGGCAAAACGCCATTTTCATAGGTTATCTCGTATCGCCTATCTTCGGAAACGCGCAAGCCGTTTTGCATATAATCATAGTTGACATCGACAATGAAAATGGTCTCACTATCGTCGCTTTGCGTTGGAGACGACCAAGTGAAAACTTCGCGCTCATTATCCCACACAATTTCATAATCCGCGCTTGGACGAGTGAGAGAAAGTTGGAAGTTGTCGGAATTTAGCATGTCGCTTTCGCCCACTGCCACAATATTTACCGTCAACTGGTCGGTCACAACAAGCACATCGGCATAGCCGTCAAAGATAGTCGGCAAGGTGCTGTTTATGCTGTCATAGTCAACTTGACTAGACAGTATTAGCACGCGAGCGTTGTCAGCAGTCACATTAAAGGAAATGTCGCCGGTGGCGCTTAAAATAGCCTCCTCTTCTTTGTTTGAGAAATAGTTGCCAAAATCTAGCACCTCGGCCGATATGCTGTCGCCGTCGATTTCTATCACTACACTTTCGGTGGTGAAGTCACCGTCGTCCTCCGATGTTTCCACCGGCGCGAGTTTGTAGGTCTCCACCGAGGCTTTTCGCGATTTAAGCACATTAGGCGCATTCGACACAACATAGACGTTAAGTGTGGTATCGCCCGGCGCAATTTCACCGACATATTCGTTGAAGGTGTAGGTTAAGTCGTCCTCTGTGTTATAGTATCCCTCAACAACATTGCCGTCTTGGTCGGTCACGATAAAGGTTACCTCTTCGGCGGTTTGATATTGCCATGTCAGTTTTCCATCAATTACCTCTACCGCCGTTACGCTATCCGCCAAAGTCATGCCCTCCATGATGTAACCATTGGAACGAAGAACATACGGCATATCCTCCTCTGTTGGTTCAAGCGATGTGTAAGCCACTTGGTTGCCGTAAGCATACCTGCCGTCCACAAGGGTGATATAGTTTTGCGATGCTGGAAGAGTGTCGGAAACGCTTAAGAGCATTGCTTGAAGGGTGACTTGCACATATTCTACCCTACTGCCTATATGTTCAGGATACGCGTCTTCCACAGTGGAAAGGTCGAAGGTGGTACTAGTGGTGTAAGCCAGAATTTCGGTGCCGAGATTGGAGGTTGTGGTGCCTTGCGCGGTGTTGGTGATTTCATAGAATTGCACGCCCACTTCGTATACGATTGTGCCGTTGCCTAAGCCTAGTTCGGCGTCGTCAAAGGTGATCGGCGTCCACTCTATGTTGCCCGCACTGATTGTGGCGTTCGGCACGGAAGGAAGCATTTTTCCGCTAATAGTAACCGCGTTCGACTTCACTGCCGTGACTGTGTAACTTGTGCCTTGCGAATTTAAAACGAGATTGTAAACATTCACCTCTTCGGCGTCACGTTCTGCCGTGTAAAGCGCCGTGGAGCCCAAGGTTACAAAGGAAAATTCGTCGGCATCAAGTTCGGTCAACTTATAAACATAGTCTGGGTCCTCTAGAGATGGATTGTAGTTCGTTGTGCCCGGCTCATAGTAGGAGACGCTGGTAGCACCGTCGTAGGTTTGCGCAGTGAAGATGAAACTTGTGTTTTCGGTATTCGCGTTGTTGTTGACCTCGTATTTCAAATTTCTATCGTCAGAATAAACGTTGTTATAAACATTTCTATTGTTGTCTTGCAAGGTGAAAAGGTTGAGTGAGGTGGAAACGGTTGGGCTGGCAAGTTTGTAGACATTCTCAACAATATACACCTCGCTGTCGATGTTTATGTTGTTCCCCTCAATGCTACCACAAGCGGCAAACTTGATATATTCATAGTCGCCCGCCGGCAAATTTTCTAGGCTGAAACGAGCAATTGATTGGTCTTGTGCGTAGGCAACAGTCTCCTCTGGCGCAAGGCTGTTGGACGCCTTGTATACAATGGTGGTTGGCATATTTTGGAAAGCCGTCCAATAGAATTCGCCGTCTGAAATTGTGAAGTTTTGGCAAGCGCTATACAAGGTCAGTGCGAAAATGGAGGACTTGCTGGAAATGGAATAGTTGTTGCCTTGCGCGAAGATTTCAAAGTAGTAGTCGCCCTTGGCAAGTAAGTCTGGATACTGCGCCAAAATGGCATTGTATGTTTTTTCGCCATTTTCGTCGACACTTAAGTTGAGATAAAGTTTTAAGTAGTCGTATTCGCCGTCGTTATCCTCGTCCACTTTTTCCACTTGGAAAGGCGCCGTGTCGTTTCCCACAAGTTTTGCCTGCCAAGTATTGCCCGCGTCAAGAGTGGAAATTTCAATGGCATACTTTTGCGCCATGGCTTGCGCCGGATTGTAGATTTGCATGAAATAGGTGCTAGCGTCCACAGCGCCCGCGTCCTGCGTGTAGATTTGTGAGCGATATATTTTCACAAAATATGCGCTGACAATATCCAAATCGCCGTCCACATACACCTCTTCAAGGTCGGCCTCAACATGGACTGTTGGATTGACGAAGAATTTATCTCGTTCGCCCATTCTTAGTTCCTTCCACTCGGAAGTTAAGGTGGAGGAGTTTCCAAGGAGGCAATATTCAATTTTATAATTCCCCTCTTGAATCGCCTCAAAGGTGAAGTCGAAGATGTTTTTGTAACTTCCCACTCCGCCAACACTATATTTTAAGATGTTAAAGAATTGTGTTATTTCTGTGCGTCCGGTGCCAGCATATGCTGAGAATTTCTCGGCAAGGGCGTCTAAACCCTCTTCGTCGCTGACGCCAAGTAGGTCGCCCGAGAAGATATAGCGTGCGTCAATGTCAGCCACGCGCCTAAAACTTATTTGCGTGTTATCTTCGTCGGCATAGGAAGTGAACCTAAACCTAAGCCTTACATTGCCACTGACAAGGTCTTGCAAAGTGAAGGTGAAAGGATAGTAGAAGGTGGTGTTAAGAAGATTTGTCACCACGCTCTGCGTAACTTCGTCACCCTCTCTTATTCCGGAGAGAAGATAGTAGATATCTCTCTCGCGCATTGGGTCATCTTCCGCCCAAGCGGTGCCAGAATCCCAGTTAATAGATAACACGCCCGCATTCAAGGTCAACTCGGAATTGAACTGATTTTTCACGATAACGGCGATGTTGTTTGCCGTGTTAAGCACATATCTTTCGCTGGAACCGATGACGAACGGGTCATTGCTAACGCAACTGAGCGAGATGTTATACTCGTTATCAGCACCGCCGAAATTATCGCCGTTATAGGTGCGCGTGGCGTTGTCGGCGGTTTCATAACGATTGAAAATTTCGTTATTTTCATTATCATAGAGGTAGATATAGAATTTATCCATATGATTTAGATAGTTTTCGTCCACTTGCCAATCGACATTGCCGTTAGTGATGACAACCGAAAGCGCGCTTGGAAGTTTGGTAAAAATGAGAGAGCGCGCCTCGCCGTCTTGCGGGGTAAATGTGGAGATGTAAGAGCTATAGTAGATGTTGCCACCCGCCAATCCCACCTCGCTTATGTGGAAGAAATACTGTCCCTCACCGCTTAAATTAGGCGAGATTACTGTGGAAATATCGTCATACGTGAAGGAGGTGTCAAGTTCCTCCAAAATTCCGTAGGCATCGATAAGAATTTCATTCCCCACCGTGCTTGCAAAGCATTTCGAAACAAGCGCGCCGTCGAAATAGGAAATGTCCTCGTCGAGGGTGAGCATGATATTAAACTCAAGTGTTTCATCGGCGTTGAGTGGATTTTCGTAGTCGATGATGATGTTGAAACCGGTTATGTCGTAATCAGCACGCTCCTCAAAGACGATATAGGTGCGCATCAAATCTGCCGTATCGCCCTCGGTGACTTTTCTCACCTCGTAAACATCACTCGCGCTCATCAGCCTAAAGAGGTACGCCTCCGGACGAGATAAAACATAGTAAAGTTCATTTTCAATCGACTCTTGCACCACATAGAAGTAGATGTTTGTGTCGGAGGTTATGTCAAATTTATCTAATAGTAAAGACATATTTAAATTATAGGTAAACTGCCCGTGCTCTGGCATAAAGTTGTCGTAAATACCCTCGATAAACACCGCCTCGTCGATGTTAAAGGTGTTATTTAAACTTGCAAACACCTTAACAACCTCATTGTTGACCGTCACCGAAAGTTTACTGCTATCGGTGGTGTTGACGGCAATATCTGCCACATTTGCCGTTTGCATGAAGTTTTTACTGCCTTGAATGTGCTGAGAATCTAGGTTTAAAACTAAAGTGTCATCGTTGTAGACAATCGCCTCTTCTCGCGCGTCACCGGCAACCATTACGCGCAAAACAAAGATGCTAGGTATCGTGTCGGAAAGCGAAGAAAGGTCGATTTTTACCATGTCAGTTTCGGCTGTCACAAGCGTCCAAGGAAGGTAAATATCGCCGGTCAAACTTGCCACGCTGTATAGATATGTCACGCCCTCGGTTGCCGAGAAGTATAGTTCGCCGTTACTTGTTATGTTCATATCCTCGGCGTCGAGGTTATTTTCCATGGTGCCTAAAAGGCGGGCATTCACAAGTTTAACGCGCGAATTTTGATAGACAAAGGTGGAGTCGGAAGCGATAATTTCAAGATATAACTCTCTTCCGGCGCTGACAAACGAAGATAGGCTTTGATAGTTTTCGCCAAAAATTTCACTGACAAGCACGCTGGTGTCATCGCTTTCAACGCGCGACCCAACATAGGTTTTCACGCCGTTTGAAAGAATGTAAGCGCGCACGATGTAGGTGTCGGCATTCTCCACCGCGTCCCACGAAAGGGTGACATTTGATAGGTCACTTGCCTCACGCGTCACGCTGACTTCACCAACCGTTCCTAAGCGCTGTAAGACGATGTTTAGTTTGCTGCTGTCCGTGAGTGGGGAGGAAATTTTTCCGTCCGCTATTGCCATGATCGTCACGCTGTAACTTTCGCCCGATACCCATGTATCTGGATATTCAAAGAAGAAGTCTTCGTCCTCGCCCACATAGGCAGTTGCCGGGTTAGAGCCGTTCATATACGAAACGAGATAGCCCGCGCCACTATTGATGTCAGTTAGCTCTATGCCCTCGTTGGTAAGTTCAATGGTGTTTGCTTGCCCGCCTTGGGTATAAGAAGGCGCGGTTAACACTTCGTACTCACTTGACGAAATGGCGCTCGACGCGAGTATGAAGTTGGTGCCGTCACTTTCGCTGTTGACATACGCCCTATAACTTATCCTTCCGCCCATGTTTAAATTATCGGCGATAAAGTCGGTTAAATCGTAAACTACCGCCGTGCTATCTTCCACAAAGTTAGAGGTAGGAACGGTTAGATATGTGGTTTGCGTTTGTCCGCTAATTGGCGTGAAAGCTACTTCAAGTGTAATTCCACCTTGCGCGTAGTTCATATCTTCCAGCGACGCAAAGTTTAAGGTTATCTCTTTGCTATATGCCGAAACGCTTTCGTCGGCAGAGATTTCAAACGTCTCCGACTGCTGAGAAATGCTTGCAAGCGGACGGTTAAAGTAAACTTTGGCAGTGGCAAGCGAGGAAGGAATGTTGTCACTGCTGGTGACTGAAATGTTAACATCGTTCAACTCGCCCGCTGTGAAATATGAAATATAGTCATCATAGTCCACCAATAATTCAAAATTGCCGTCTTGCCCACCTATAGCGCTAAATTCTTGGCTACTATTTCTGTCAGAACCAAAATAAACCACAAAGGTATCGGAGGAGGTGTAATTGCCAGAAACTGTGATTTTCATTTGCGGAGTAATTGCATCAGCACCCTCGCCGACAAACTCGATATTTTCTATCTCTGGTGTGGAAAGTTTGGTGACCACAATATTTTCAGGATAGGAGTAGGTGTTATAGTAAGAATAGTCACCAATTTGAGTCGCCTCGGCGTTAAAGTATGCCACCACCGATTCGCCAACGGAAACAGTGTAAGAGGCTAGCACGGCAAAGACATTGATTGTCACATTGCCGGCGTTAAGCGAGGAAAGATTCTCTTGAGTCACAACATATTCATTCGTCCTTGTTTCGCCCACAAAGGTGTTGGTGCCGTCGGTGAAGGAGACGAGATATTTTAAGGACGCCATATTTTGCGTTAAGCCGTTGAAGGAAACAACATTTTGGCTGTATTTTATGGTGGTATCACTTGGTGCTAAGTCACTAATCGGCGCGAGATTGATAATGGCGCTATTAGAAGAGAGATAATATCTTCCTTCCGTCTCATATGAAGTGGTGCCTTCATATGTTAGGGCATACCTTCCCTCACTGAGACTGTCTAATATAAAGGAATCATCCGACCTAGAAGAAGTGGTGTTTTCTTCTTCACCCACGGCGTAATTAACGCTCGTTATGTAGTTAATGTCGCTTGAATTAGGTGTGACAATAAGGTTGTTTTCGCTTACAAGCACGCTATCGACCGGCGCGATGATATGGATAGTCACCACTCTTGACGCCGAAGATTCGAGATATCTTGGGTTGGTTGCCACAACCTCATAGCGATAGTCTAGTGAGGCAGTCAAACCGTCTTTTTGCACGTTGTACTGCGTATTTTGAACGGTCGTTATAATCGAGCGCTCGCCCGTTTCCACATTATACCCATAAACCTCGTAACTTGAACCGGTTGGATTGTTGCTATCGTCAAGTGTCCAATAGAGATAGTCGCCGATTTTATCGTAAGACAGTTCTGGAGTTGCCATTTTGCTGACAATTAAACTTTGCGAGCCGTCTAATAAGGTGGTGGCGTAAGGCGAAGATATCAAAAAGGTATCGCCCATAAAGCCGTTTTGATATAGGTAGAGCGAGAAGGAGATGTCGCTTGCTTGCGAGTAGTAGACGAAATAGTCAGCGTACTCTTCCTCGCGGAGAATATCGATGAGAGCCTCATAGTTTAGTGTATAGTTAGTGGAAGAATTTGTCAAAAGTCCGCTTGCGCCCTCCAAAGTCACCTTTTCTTCAAGCAGCGTTTTTAACCTGCCATTTTCTTCATAAACTGCCACGCGCGCGGTTGTGCTACTTATGTCAAACTTCATTAAGATGTTTCTGTTGTTACTGTCGACAATGCGCAAATCTAGCACATGGTAATCGCCGACTCCCACACTTGAGGTGAAAGTGAAGTTGCCGTCATAGTAGTCAAAGTTCCTTGGCGCGGTCGCCCTTTGAAGGGCGTATTCAGCCGGTGCGCTTTCAAGGTAAATGATGTCGGCGCCGGTCGCGTTTACAACAGAATAGTAGCCCGTTTCGTCGTCAAACGCACTTCCCTTCAAGGCAATTTCCATTCTTCCATTGCCGGACGGAATGTTGAAAATAGCGTCAGTTTGAGCATCACCTGTGGCAAAATTGCTAGAAGTGTCTAAATCTCTTATCGATATATCCGTCACGCCCTCCATGCCGTGCTTTAAAGTGAAAGTTGAGGAAAACTCGTCGATTTCATAGTGACCAATAATTCCATTATTGAAGCCAGCATTCAGCCTCTTCACCGCTAGTGTGTATGGCGTGCTGTTAGGATAGAGGGTGGAGTCCTCAGCGGACGCCACAACTTGGATATTACTTGCCGAAGTGCTTGCAAATTCGCTAATGAAGAAGAAGGTAGTCACACCGTCAGAGGCGTCAACATAGTTATACAGTACCTCTTGACCGTCTAAGGTGACGCTTAAACTTGCCATATGCTCCACATTTTCCACATCGAGAAAATAGCCGGTTGCCTCAGCCATGTCAGAGGTCACCCTTTCTTCGTCAAAGCCGAAATGCACCACTGGCGCGTCTAACATATCCGAAACGCAAATGACCTCTCTTAGAGGGCTGGAGGTGAGGTTGGCGTTTTCGTCCTCAGGAACTGCAAAAATCTCGATATAGTAATATTGCCCCGCGGTCAAAGTGATACTTGTTTCGCTTTGAGAGGTGGTGGTACGCTCGACGTCTGCCACTGCGTCCACCCCGCCTTCGAAGGTTGCTTTGTCAATAATGGCGTAATTAACAAGGTACTCATCAGCGCCCGCAACAGCATTCCATGAGTATTTCACCTCGGCGTTCTCTCTTTGTACGCTTGTTGGCGTGGTAAGTCTAGTGAGCCCCTTGGTGATTGCCGAAGGTATGGACGATGTCCCGTCAAGCATCTCGGCGGAAACTTTAAAACTTATAATGTCATTCGTGAAATAACATTCTTCAAAGATATCTTCAATTTTGCCCGAAAAGGTGATTACTCCAGCAGAAATAGTGCATTTTTCCTCGCCGACCTCTTCGTAACTGCCAGAGTTTTGCACATACAATTTGTAAACGTCAGCGCCACTAACCGGCGTAAAGGTCAAGGTGGAAACCTGCCTATCTTCCACCTCTTGATAGGAATGCACGAGCGAAGAAACGGCGTTTAATTTAGTGAAATTAAACTCGTTGCTAACATTGGAGTTGACCAAATATGCGTCATTAAATGTGGCACTCTTTGCGTAGTTATAGCCCACAAGGCGATACTCGCCGGCGCCCGACAAGGAAATCTCCTTGTCCTTCGAGAGCGCGCCCGCCTCAAGCCCGTCAGTGTCGAGATTCTCATACAACTCCTCGCCCTTTGTTAAGTGGGTTTTAAAAGATGTTGACGTCGGAATCCCCACGGAGGAAATTGCGACATTTATCTCGTCAGCATTTTCGGCATTTTCGCCTCTGCCGACAATCGTCAACGGCTCTAGTTTATAGATTTCTAAGCCGTTCACAACATTACTGTTGGCGTAAAAGACGCCGTCGCGCTTACTGTCAACTGCCATTGACTGCACCATAACGCTATGCTCGCCCGGAGCGACGCCGTCGAAAGTGGTTTCATTGCTCGCGTCCTCAAATTCAAAACTTTCATCACCCACAACAGCAGAAATTTTCAACGCGTTTTCCGCCATAGCAAGGCGCACTCTGCCACCATTTTGCTCGTCAAAAACGCCTTCAACTTCCGGTGCGGATAACTTTGCAATGACAATCTCGTCGCTCTCTTTACTTATCTTCTCGCCCGCATCGTCGTGAACGGTCACCGTCAAGGTATAATCGCCGGCGCCAAGCGGAGAAAGAGCGCTTGATAAATACATTACCTCCTCTTCAAGCCCTGTCGCAAGCACCTCTTCGCTTATTCCGTTATCAAAGGTGATGGTGTAGTTAGCCTCACTTACTTGAGACCATGTTAAAATATTGGTGCTTGGGACAAAGTCGAAATCGTTGTAGGTGAGGGTTGGCATATAGCCGAAATATACCGTGCTGGTTGCCACCGGTGAGGCGTCAAACTTTCCGGTCGCCTCTGCCACAATTTCCAAAGTGTATCGTCCATATTCCGTCAGTTGGTAGGAGTTTGTGATTGCCGAAACCTCAAAATCTCTCTCCTCATTTTCGTCCTCGTTGACAAAGTGAATGTTTAGATGATAGTTTGAGGCGGTGACAAAATCTTCCGTTTCGTCGAACTTATCCACAACAGCGTTCCAAGTCACAAGCCCTGTGTCATCCATGACAATATTTGCCACTTGCTCAAAAGGCTTTTTCACAACGAATAAAAAACTGTCAAGGCTGTTGCCCTCGTGTGTGGCATAGACCATGGTCTGCCCGTAGGTCGTCGGCGTTAATGTGTTGCCCTCACGCGAGAAAAACTCTGAGGAAGAGAAACGATACTCAATCTCTGACTTGTCGATATCGCGCACGGATAAATAGTCGTCTAGGTTTATTTGCTCATTTTGAGAAATCATAACAACATCTTCAGAAAATGTTGCTCTCGGCGACTTAAAATTACAAGCGGAAATAAACACACCACAAAAGAGCGTAAAAACCGCCACAAACACAAGAGATAATTTTTTCATAACACCCTCACTTTCGTTTTAAAGTCGTTTGAAAATGCGTGATAAAATATGTATAGAAATATTCTACCACTAAAGGCAAAAATTTATCAAATAAAATGAATGAAAAAATAAAAAAATATTTATATAAATATATAGGGCGTATTTAGACGGAAATTAGATAAAACAAAAAAAATTACGCCTTTATGAGCGCATTTTTTTAAACGTTAAAAAAAGTATTTTAACCCAATTTATTTTGACAATCTTTAATAAGAAAAAATAATTAATAATAAATTAATTTACGACGGAAGGTTTGCTAAAAAAACTTATGAAAATAATTTTTTAAACAGATAGAGTAAAAAAATAAAAATTATAAAAAATTAACAAAAAATCAATTTTTTCATAAAAAATTCAATTTTTTTACGATTTTTTAACTATTTTTTCTCATTTTTCATGTTTTCTAATTTTATATAGCAATTTTTTAGGATATCTAACTCTTCCTTTTTAACGCTTATAATTTCGCTGAGTCCAGCGCGAATATCAGCGTTCTCAATTTTAGAATAGGCGTTTTTTAGGTCTATTATATTCTTTTCCACAAGTTCGATATCATAGTTCAAAATGGCGTCAAGTTTTTTGACATAATCAATGCCACTTCCGGAGAAAAATTGCTTGTTTGATGAATAATATTTGGCGTCACCTTGGAGCAAAATTAATAACTCGCACACCTTTTCCGAAGTCTGTTGTTCGAGAAGAGACAATTTGGAAAAATCTTCATAAAAATCAGGGTAAAAAACGAAAATTTGATTTTTTTGATAGAAAAAATGCAAAAAAACCGGAAAAAATCCGTCTTTTCCGCAAAACAGGTCTTGCAATAGCCCTTCATAATAAGAATTTTTAAGCATAGCACGCATAGTCTTTACTATGAAACATCGCACAATTTTGTCACAGTTTTTTAGTCTATCTTAATTTTTATGTCGCGCACAATATTAGGCAAAATCTTAAATTCTTTATTATCTAGTTCTGGGATGCCGATATCTTTAAATTTAAGTTTGTAGGCAAAAAGTTGTTGGCGTTTTTGTTTAAATTTTTGATAGTCCTCCCGCCTGCCATACTTCCCGTCGCCGATTATCGCGTGACCTAGGTACGCCAAATGCGCGCGAATTTGATGCGTTTTCCCACCAAAAATCTGCACTTTAACGAGACTACTTTCTGCCGACACCTTTAAAGTCGTCACAAAAGTTTCTATCTTTTTTGAGTTCGGCACCTTTCTATCGAACACCTTCACAAGCGAGCGCTCGGCGTCTTTAACAAGATACGCCGTGAAAAGTTTGTCTACCTCAAGCCTTCCCACAACCTCGGCGAGATAGTATTTTTCCACCAGCCTTTCCTTGAACGCGCTATCGAGTTTTACTTTTGCGTCCTCATTTTTGGCGAACACCAAAAGCCCCTCGGTGTTCCTATCCAATCTATGCACCGCTTTTACGCCAAGAATTTTGCCAAGCGCCTCACTCTCAATTCCCGCCTTTTTGTTGACGATAAGCGTGTCGCCACCGTCAAAAACTATCTCATAAAATTTCGGTTCCTCTTTACAAAAATACACAACAACGTCATTTTCGTGAAGCGCCTCGTTTTTACTAACTCTAACCCCGTTGACGCGGACATCTTTATTTCTTAGCATCTTCAGCGCTTCGTTATACGAAAAACTTTCAGATAGCAAGAGGTCTATAACCTTAATATCCTTATTTACCACCACTTCTTTTTTAATCATAAGTCTATTTTACCGCAATTTGCGCATTAACGCAAGAATTTTAAAAATTTTCTCTAGCAAATATTTTTCGCCCCTTAGATAAAAGATATTTCAAATTAAATATTTTTCAAGTGAAAGTTATTTCGAATAAAAATTACTCCAAACTAAAGTATTCTAAAGTGAAAGATGTATTAAACTAAAGTTATTCTAATTTTGCAAAAGCAAAAATATATTATTAAAAGGAGATTTTATGAACGAAAAAGTAACCATCATCAATAGGAATGAAATAGAGGTGCAGGGCGCCACGCGCGTTATCGCCGCCACCGCCAAGGAAGCCGTGGTGGAAATCGAGGGCGGAGTTATGACCATAACAGGCGCCAACTTGGAAGTAACCAAACTCGACCTTGACAACAAAGAGGTAAAGTTTGGCGGAATCATATCCAACGTCAAATTCAGCGAGAGGCGAGAAAAAGTGGGGCTAATTAAGAGGATTTTTAAATAATGCTGTACGAAACACTATCCCAACCCCTGATATTTTTCGTTCTGGTGCTGTCCGGCTTTTTAAGTGGTTTTATTTTTGATTTTATAAATTTTATGAAAAAATGCATAAAAAATCGGTTTTTTATCAATTTTTTAGTATTTTTAGGTGTATTTTTTACAATTTTTATTTTATTTTTAATAAATTTAAAATTTAATTACGGTGAATTTAGATTTTATACTATATTTTGTTATTTCCTTGCCTTTATTATTGAGCGATTTATTTTCACCAATATTCTTGCAACAAACGCCGATTTATGCTACAATAAAATAGATGAGGAAGGAAAAGGTGAAAATAAAAATATCGAAAGAAAAATTAAAAAAAGAATTAAATTTAAAAGAAGAAAAAATAGAAAAAACAAAGAATAAAAAATCGTTTTTCGAGATTTTTTCAATAGTTTTAATCGCCATTTTAATTGTCGGCATGATTGTGGAACTTATTATTATCATTTCGCTAAATAATAAAATTTCTGAACTAGAAAATGTGAATTTTCCGGGCATTGAAACGCTGGAAGAAAATGTTGACACAAGTGGTTTAACACTTTCGATATGCGAAGACTACAAAGTTTTAGTAGAAAAGTTGGAAGATTTTTAAAAAGTATGTTTGGTACAGGTAGGAGGACAGCTCGCCACCCTGCACGAACGCGCTAAACGCGTCACTAAAGCTTAGCGAAGCAAACGCGGAAAGCGCCACAAATATTATCATGGAAATAACGAACCCCTTTACTAAGCCGAGAATTAGCCCAAGTACTCGGTTTATTTTTGTAAGCCCAGAAAAATCAAGCGACTTTTTTAGAGCGAAATCTATGAGTTTAAAAATAAGCGAGAGCAGAAAGAAGATGACGATAAAAAGAAGGACTCTTATAACAACACTCGCTAGCATCGGTGCAATAATTTTGCCAAAAGTTAGCGACCCCTCAATTGCCACATTTTTGAGTACTATTTGAAGCACCGTCCTCAACACAGTATTCGTTAGCAGTCCTACTGACGCTAGCA
The DNA here is from genome assembly GCA_944349515.1 of uncultured Clostridia bacterium. GTDB lineage: Bacteria > Bacillota > Clostridia > Christensenellales > UBA1242 > Caccovivens. The sequence continues at coordinate 17,489 of CALVNE010000015.1, forward strand.
CTTCCTCCACGCTTGTAAACTCACCGGGCACTAAGTTGTTAAATATACCTTCAACAAAATCGACAACACCTAGATATAGTGAACTTCCCTGAAGAGCATTTTCTAGCGCCTCGGATAAATAATAGGAAAGAAAAAACAAAATGGTCACCCGAAGTAGAGAAAACAGCATTCTCACCGCGCCTTTGCGAAAACCCAAAAAACCATATATCGAAATAATAATTAATATCAATATATCCACGCAATAATTTTTGCCAAAAAGATGTGGTTATAAAATGACTATATCAAAACACTCATCTTAGGTTGCGCATTTTTGAAATTAATACAAAAAATAGTTTTTTATTTTGTATTTTATTAAATTTTTAATTTTTAACGCATTTTTTTAATTTATTTGCGTTTTTTTGAGTATTTTTTTGCATTTTTTATTTTTTTTATAAATTTTCAAAAATATTACTAAAATAATAATTAGTAAAAAATTGGTTTTGCGCTCGTATTAACGAGGAATAAAACTTTAAAAAAAGATAATTTATAAAACAAAAATATTGTAGCAAGAATGCAAAAATAAAAGTGTTGTTAAGTAGAATAAAAAAATAAAAGAAAAAAGCGAAAAAATTAAAATAAAACAAATAAATAAGTGAAAAAATGAAACAAAAAATGAAAACATAGAATAAAAAAATAGAATAAAAAATGAAAAATCATTCTAATAAGAATGATTTTTTGCTATCACGCATTAACATATTTATTTTTTTCTTCAACAATTTCTTTCTTTTTTTCTTCTACTTTTCGACATATCTCGCCCCAATTGTAGACGTATTCCACATTTTTGTGCCTCACTTTCTCCGTTCTATCGGAGATAAATTGAAAACATTTTATGCCGTTTTTTGAAAGACCACTTACCACTTCGTAGCCGTCGTCTATCATAAGGTCCAAGTTAAGGCTTTTGCAAATTGACGTTTTTTCCGTTTGAGCAAAGTGGTATTCGTCCACCTCAATTTTCTCTTTTTTGAGGCGTTTTTTGGTCAATGCGATATGTTTTTCGCCATATTTTCCGCGCGCGGTGATGATGTAAAGCCTATGCCCGCACGACTTTAGAAAGTCTATCGCCTCCTTTACATAGGGCATGAGCGGGCATTTCATAATGCTACTTTCATACACCTTTAAGAGTTCTTCAAAATTGGCACTAGAGATATGATACCTATTTTTGGTGCTGTTCGACTTAAAATTTAGTTCGTCATCACGAATTTGGTCCATGTATTTCAGTTCCACAAAAGCGGAAATATAGTTTTCTGAGTTAAAGACAACTCCGTCCAAGTCTATTCCAACCTTCATTCTTTACCACCTAACCTTTTTTTGCTCGCACTTATCGCCTTGACGATATTATTTATCACCTTTTCTTTGTTGAGCCACCAATCGCGACTCCAAACGCGCATAATATTCCACCCGCGCGACTCGAGAAATTTGTTGCGATAGACGTCGCGCTCTAAGATAGAATCACTGCTTTTATATGCCATATAGTCGCATTCTATGCCAAGTAGGTAGCGGTCGAGTTCTTTGTCGTAAACGGCGAGCGAAATTTTATATTTGGTGTTGCCGAGGCTTGTTTCCACATTGTAGCCGAGTCTTACAAGTTCATTCTTAATCTCGTCTTCCAATTGATTGATAACAAGTTCGTCTTTGACCTCCGGGAGCGCCGGCTTAAAACTGTCTAGCACATATTGCACTTCCTTATTCTTTTTATTTGAAACCGCGCGAACATAGGTGAGGTAACTTTTAAAGATTTTCGGCCCGGCATTTTTGGTGCCCTCCACCATTAGTTCCTCTGGCTCTATGCTTGTTATCACATATATCTTTTCTTTGGCACGCGTGATTGCCACATTAAGCCTATTTTCGCCTCCTTCAATGGAGAGCGGACCAAAATGCGCAACCACTTTGCCGTACTCATTTCGCGCGTATCCAATGCTGAATATTATAATATCGCGCTCATCGCCCTGCACATTTTCAAGGTTTTTAATGAAAATGGAAGTGTCCTCATTGTCCTCCTTTCGATTCTGCTCGCGTAGATACGCGTCGCGGAAGGCAGAGTCTCTTTGGCACTCGGCGTCAATGGCGTCCTCAATAGCATTTTCCTGCTCGGTGTTAAAGGTGATAATGCCAATGGAAGATTTATTCCTCTTGTTTTTCAACAATTTTTTCAGAAGCGTCACAACCGCCTTCGCCTCTTCCTCATTGCGTCTTGACAGCCACCTGCCGTTTACCTTTATGCGCTCGATAGGCTTATTTCCGACATTTTTCGAGATATTTGGCGCGATTTGCAACTTGCCGTCATAAAAGGCATAGTTGGAAAAATTGATAAGTTCCTCATTTTTACTGCGATAGTGATAGGTAAGGTTGGTGCTGTTGAAGCGCGAGGTAGCAAGGTCTAACAAACTTTCCACTTCAAGCGCCGCTTGCGTGGCAAGGTCAAGTTCCTCGTCGCTGTCGTTGCCAAGGTAGCGCTTGACAAAAGTGGCAGTTGGGCGAAGTTGTTTGGAGTCGCCCGCCACAACGATATTTTTTCCGCGGTATATCGTTGGCAGTGTGTTTTCGATAAAAACCTGACTCGCCTCGTCGAACAAAATTATATCAAACATTTCCTTTTTAAGCGGGAAGATTGTGGAGACGCTCTCTGGCGACAATAGCCAGCACGGAAACAGTTTCAAAAGAAAATCACCATATAAATCCATCATCTTTCTTATCGGCAAAAGTCCTTGCTGTTTGGTGATTTGAAAGAGGTAGTTTTTATTCTCTGGACTACTATTGAAGTACTCAACATACTCCTCTTTAAACTTGCCCAGGCAAATATTTTTGGAAACTTCCTTTTCCTCCTTTTTAAGGGACAGAATTCTATTTCTGATATTCTCGAAGTCGATAATTTTGGAAAGTTTTTCCTTGTTGGGTTCCTCGTACTTTATCGTTTCGTGGTAAATTCTTATTTCCAAAATCTTGTCGACGATATCGCGATACTGACGAGCGTTCTTAGCGTTTTCATAGGCAAAGTTGAGAATGGTTTTCTCCTCGTCCGTCAAACCTTGAAGCGCCACATTGACATCGCGAATTTCAAGGTAGTCGTCTAGCGCATTTAATAAAAGGCGCAAAAATATGGCGTTGCCATTGATGATATTGTCTATCGTCATGAGGTAGCCCTTTCGGTCTAGCACCTTGGTGAGAAGAGAGTAGTTCTTTATGTAGTCTTGAATGTCGACCATGGTGCTTTGGAAGTTTTCCTCAATCGCGCGCTCCTTTTTGTTCATAGAGTGCTTGACGAACGGATATGCTGGGAACAGCACCTTCGACCACGCGAGCGCAGTGTGAAGTTTCTTGTTTTCCACCTCGGCTATCATCTTGACAAGCGGTTTCATCTGGTCGGTAGTTTCCACGCCGTTTTCCAGCATATATATGAGAAGTTGGCGGGCGTGAGGGTGCTTGGCGGTGTCAAAAGGCACGATATTTTTTGCTGTCAACTCCTTTAAAAAGGTTTTGGTTTGGTTGATGACATGAATCTCCACCTTTGGCTTGATGTGGTCGACAAGCGGATTGTTCTTTTTAAGTTCGATGTAGCGATAATATAGATTTGCCTTGTTCTTTTCCTTAATCACCCTCAGCGTGGACGAAAGACTTTTATAGTCCATTGCCATGAGTTCCTTGTTTTTAAGCATAAGTTTGTAGAGCACATAGTCAAAACTCTTTTTGCCGATTCTGGCGGAGCTCGTGTACATCTCTTGCAAGGAAAGCCCGAAAGGCGTTTTGCTGAAAAGGGTGTCGGAAATGATTTGAAGTTCGCGCGTTTCCTTCTTTATGTTGTTTTCCACTTCGTCGAATTGCGCTTTGGCGTCCAGAGGTTTCGCGCTGTTTATTACCGCTTGGTGCATTTGATTGCACCTCTCATAGAACGCTACCTTGTTTTTCTCGGCGTCAGTAATAAACATACACTTGGAGTTTAAATTTTTCAGACGATTGAAAACAACGTCAAGCGCCGCCTTTTTTTGAGAAACAACAAGTACCCGCTTATTCTTACACAATGCGTCGGAGATGATATTGACAATCGTTTGAGATTTACCTGTGCCCGGCGGGCCATAGATGACCATATTGCCAGACTCATTTAACTTTTGTATGGCATTTTCTTGGGCGTAGTCTAGGTCGTTTATGGTATAAACGCGCTCATCATATTTCTTGTTCTTTTTGGCGCCCTTGCCGATGATAAGTTGCTCGATTGCCATGGAGGAAAGGCGCTTTTTTTCAAGTGCCGTGTAGTCGTTATATATGGAGTTAGCAAGCGGAAATCTGCCAATCACGCAGGTGTTGACAATCTTCATGCTGTCCTTAAAATTCTGCTCTTTGATATCGTCAAAGCGCGTGAACCCGCTGTCGAAACGGCGGTCGAGTTCAAACTTGTAGCCGTAGGCGGAAAGGTAGTCCAAAACGTCCTTCACCGATTTAAGTTTATAGTCAATAAGGTTATCGAATTCCATTATCATGCCTTCGCTGTTTAGACGATGCTCCTTGGCGTAAGCGAGCATAAGCACCTTGTTAAACTGCACATACTCATCATGCTTTGCCTCGATGAATACGGTGGAGTCATTCTCCACATTTATCACCACCGGGAAGAGAATGAGTGGCGCCTTTATGGTGATATCTTTGTTAAGTTGCCCGGTGACAAAAGGATAGCCAATGAAAAGTTCATAGCGCCCCGTTTCTTTGGCAAACTCCTCTATCTCGCGCTTCAAAAGTTTTAGCGTGCTCACTTGCGAGGTCACTATCTTCTTCCCTTCCTCGCGCTTTAACCTTTCGCGCCTTAAATTTTCCAGCCTTTTTTCTTCGGCTGACATGGCGCTACTATCCTTAAATAATGTTTTTAACTTCCCTTCGAGGTTAAAGGTTTGATACAGCCTCTCTTTGGCATCCTTAGATATGAGCGGGTAACTAGTTCGCTTGCCCTTCCACAAAAAGGTCAAAAACTCCGACATCTCCTCCTTGTCCGAGCCGATGACTGCGCCCACATCGTAGGCGTATTTTTTCGAGATATTTTTGGAGTATAAACTCCTATTTTTACCGCTTATTTCAATTAATCTTTCCTTGTAAAATTTGTAAATTGATTTCATCTTTTTGTCCTCTATATGTATTGTAACAAAAATAAAAAATATTTACAACTTAAATATGTAATTTTGCTCGGGCGGGCGCAGAAAAATTTTCTCTAAAGGCACAGCAAAAAAAACACCGGCGCACCCGGTGAGAAAATTTTTCCGCACACCTTCCGCCGGAAGGTGTGCGCGCAAGGCAACAGCCTTGCTCTGCGCCCGCCCTCCTACCTCTTCTTGTTTTCCTGCCTAACCCTGCCAATCACAAAATCGCCCACTTCGGTATCATTTGTCACGGTTGTACCAGCACAAATATATGTCCTATCCGCCACCTTAACCGGCGCCACAATATTCACATTACAGCCGATAAAAACATCATCGCCGATGACGCTTCTCTTCTTTTCCTTGCCGTTGTAATTTGCAAATATAACCCCACAGCCCACATTGACCCTTTCGCCGATATCCGCATCGCCGATATAGGAAAAATGCGGAACTTTAGAATTTGCGCCCACCGTGCTGTTCTTAATTTCCACAAACGCACCCACCTTGACGCCGTCTAAAATACGCGTCCCTTTTCTGATATTGACATACGGTCCGATTTTAACATTGTTGCCGATAACACTGCCAACCACATGACTATCCACCACCTCCGTATTGTCACCGATAGAGGAATTTTCTATCACCGAATTTCCTAAAATTTTTATTCCTTCGCCAAAACTGCAGTCGCCGATAATTTTTACACTTTTTTCAATAAAATTTTCCATATAGATTTATATGAAAAAATAAGCGAGATTGTTAACAACTTCGCTCCATGGTTATTTCATTTTTAAAGCGCATATATTTATCAATTGTCGAAAGAAGATATCTCTCTTTCTGTTCGCTGTCGAGAGTTTTCATAAGTTTTTCGTCCATCAAAAAATGCATGGGGTTGAAAATCTCATCCTCGTTATCCATTAGGTATTCCACTTTTTCTTTGAATGCCTCGTCTTTAAATGAAATCGTTTTAATTTTTGCTGGCACAACATCTTTGTTATCCTTGCCCAGCAATTTGTTTTTTGCTCTCAGTGCAAAATTCTTTAAAATATCGTTATTCTTCATACAAGTCGCCTCCTTATAAGCGACAAAAAAATTATATAATAAATGGCATAAAAATCAAAAATGTATTTTGTTTTTTTGTTATTAATTATGTCGAATAATAAATTATTTTGAAATATTTTTCCATTCGATATTACGCTGTAAATAAATATTTTAAATAATGGCAATTTTCGACAATAAAAAAGAGCGAAATTTTCGCCCTTTAAAATTATTCTTTTTCTTTACAGATATTCTTTATTTCGCCCGCAAACAGCAAAAACCTCTCCACTTTCGACTGATACTGCAAATCAACATTATCAAGTTTATTTGAAAATCTCTTTCACTTGCAACGTTAAACCATTTCGTAATAAGTTTTTTTCTTCTACTTCTTTGGCAGTTAGCGCACAGAGCTCTGCATCGCGTGTCTCAATTTGTTCTAATCTTGCTTTTTCGGCTTTAATTTTATAATCTATTCTTTCCTTTAAAGCTTTAAGATAATTTTCAAAATCTTTGCCGACCTTGCCCGCTTGCACTTTTGCAATCAAGCCTTCCTTGATTTGCGTTTTGCAAGCATCAATGAATGTATCATTTTTAAACCACTTCGTCGCGAGCCTCTGAAATTCGCTTGGCTTTGTGTAAAGGCGCTTTAAAATTTCCACTTCTTGCAATTTCTTGTTTTTGCCATACGTTTCCTCTTTTGTATTCCACAAATTGCCATTTTTATCAAGCTCAACAATGTCTCCATTTTTAAGTTCCACTCTTGCCAACCCACGATTAAATGGTTGTGCGTAACGGAATTTGAAATGATTCCAAACAGTGCCGTCCTCTTTCATAAAGGTTTCGTAATGGTGACCCTTGCCAGCATAAATGTTAACCACGCACATCCCTTCAACGAAGTCCTTTTCGCTGACGCCGTACCTACGGTATTGCCTTTGCTTAAATCTTTCGCGTTTCTTTTCGCTTATACTGTCGGCATCCCCCACAATTTTACCAGAAATACCTTTGATAATCTTTCCCACGCATTTTTTAAATTTATTCATTTTTTATACCTCTCAAGCAGAGTATATCACACTGCTCGCCACTTGTCAATACCCAATTTTTTGTAGGTACAAAGAAAAATTAATTGCAACAAATTTGCTTAACAAAAAAGTGAAATCGCTTAAAATCGACCGAACCAACATTAATAGAGTTGAAAAAATGTCTAATCTGTCACATTTTAATAAAATTTCAACCATTTAAACATCTTAGAAAGGCTTAATTTAAAAACCTCTTTCTTACCCCCTTCTACGCATGTTCTTCGTCTCTTTTTCGTTTGCGAAGGCGCCTAAAAGGCTGTAAGTTTGCGCCAAAACTGCTTATGAAAAAGAAAAAAGATTGCAAAATTGCAATCTTAAAAACTTAAACCGCTTGTTGTTTTTATTTTAATTTTTACTCTGCGTTTGCAATCATGTTAGAGAAGTCAATCATGTAAATTGCAGGTTCGCCAGCCTCTTCGCCTTCAGCAACTGGAGCGGTAACTTCCACTCTGAAGATTGGGGTTGCAGAAAGGTCATACGCGCTGTCTTGTGGAATGAAGCCAAGCACTAGGTCAAGGTCGCCGGTTTCCACTCTTTCCTTGTATCTTACCGAGTTTTCTTGTGTCAACATTGTTTCAGTAGCGTCAGTTGCGATCCAACCTCTTTTACCTGTGGAATTTTCTTCCATTCTAACAGTTACGCAAGCAAAATATGCCTCATATGTTGAAGTGTCAGCGTCTTCAGCAAGTCCAAACCAAGCCCTAATTTGGTCCTCGTTCATTTCTTGAAGGGTGCCTTCTGCCTCGTAAATTCCGGTTTCATCGTTTTTAACAAGTTTGAAATCGCTCGCATTTTCGAAAGTTGCGCCGTTAAAGTCAACTGCACCACTTGCAAAAACGTCCTCTTTCGTTCCACCGCAGGCGGTCAAAACAAAGCCAGCAATCAGCACAAAGACAACACAAGCGGCTATTGCCATTATGCTTTTAAAAGTTTTTGTTTTCATAGTTACCTCCTATAACCACTCTCAGTGTACCATACCCCCCCCGCTGTCAAGTATTTGACAAAAATTTTTAAAAAAATTTCAAATTTCCCTTATTTTCAACAATTTTCGTCAAACTTGACAGCGAAAATGGAGTTTTTTGGTATGTGATTATATATAAAGTTTATCTAAAATAACAGAAATTATGCATATTTTAACTAACAAAATAAAAAGGGCAAACCTTGCCCATTTAAATCAAAAACATTCAAACTAACCAAGTAATATAAAAAAAGTTTAAAAAATTTTTATAACGCTCTTTTTATATCAATTATTTTTAAATTTTATTTACATTATTTATCCGACAGCCCCGAGAGATAATCTGCTGAAACATTAAAAAATTTTGCCACTGCAACCATCGCCACAATGCTAGGCTCGCACAAATCTCTCCCCCAATGGCTGATTAACGCGTTTGTAAAACCCAACTTTTCAGCAAGTTGTTGTGTTGAAAGCCCTGCCTCTACTCTCAATTCCTTTAATCTTTCTGCAAAAATTTTCATTTCAAACCTCAGTTAACATTCTACTAAAAATTTATGCAAAAAACTTGACTATTACATATATGTAATGACAAAATAATACAAATATGTAACATAAAGGAGTAAATATTACTAATTTTTCTGTCAATGTGAAAATTCTTAAAAATTATATGACTAATCACAATTTAAGCGAAGAAGAATTTGCAAAGAAATGCAATATTAAATTAAATATCATTAAGAAAATTTTAAACAATCAAATCGTCCCTTTAAGATATTTTGTTAAGATTTCAAGAATGACAGGCATTAGTTATGAAAGTCTCTTTATATATTAAATACCTCTAAAACCTACCACAACTTTTCACTTTTCGTTCTTCACTTTTCACTCAAACGCGTTAGCGTTTGTTTGCCTTCTTTTCACTATAAAAAAATCCACCGACCTAAGTCAGTGGAATTTTTTATCAATTAAATAGTTGAATTTAAGTTATCGAAAACCTTTTTCTGTTGGAGATTGCTCTCCTCATCGACCATTCTCTTTAAAAGGAGGTGATCCAGCGGCACCTTCCGATACCGCTACCTTG
>CALVNE010000016.1 GCA_944349515.1 uncultured Clostridia bacterium
CCCCCCCCGGTTGTCGCTGTACGGAAGGTTACTGAAAAGCACGGCGCCACCAGCAGCGGAACCAATAATAAGGAATGCAATTATGCAATACAAAAACTTTTTCATTTTTCCTCCAACCTTACGCATTTTTCCACCCAAAAACCGGCTTGTTAGGACTAAAGAGCAACGCTTTCTTCATCTACCCCTCCTCACGGTTTTTCCCAACCTTACGCATTTTCTACCGAAACCCCGCGACTGATGTTAAGGAATAACACCTTTTCACCCCATTCGCGACGTTAAAAATACCAAATTTTACTTTATACATTTTTATTATAACTAAAACGGTGAAAATTACAAAATAATATTTGATATATTTTTTAAAATTTTTTTGCTTTTTTTAGTGGCTTAAATTTCTCTTTAAATTTCACAAAGTAGGTTTGAATGTTCACAAGGTTGAAGGTCATGCAAAGAAGAAGGTAAATGGAAACGCCCAAGCCTCCGCTTATGATTAGGTTGAAAATGAGAGGCAGAAAGTTGTCGAGTATGCCACTTGTAAAGGCGGTTATTGCGAGCGTTGGAAGGGAAAACAGGGTGAAAGATATTAGGTTTTTTAGCACTTTCACCTCTATTTTAAGTTTGCGTTTAAGCATAATCACATTTAACACCAGTGTTATTGTGGTGCTGACGCCCATACCGAACGGCAGTGACAGCACGCCCATATAGTTTGTTAGGCACATAACCGAAATGAAGGTAAAAATTCCGCCAACCACGTAGTTGATAAACGACTTCACCTCCAAGCCCACCGAGTTGAGTATTGCCGAAGTGATGTTCGTTAAGCCCATTGGCACCATTATCCAACTTGAAAACTGAAGGAGGGTTCCGCTGAGAGGTTCGTTATACAGAAAAATGCCAATTTTGTCGCCAATCGCCATGAATATCGGCACCACAAGAAAAGAGATAAACAGGGTGAAGTTGACGGACGCCGTGACGCGGTTTTGTATGTGCGCGTTGTTGTTTTCCGCCATTGCCATGGAGATGTCCGGCACCAGCGCGGTAGAGAGCGAGCCGGTCAGCGTGGTCGGCAGAAAGAGGAGCGGAAAGGTCATGCCAAGCGCAATGCCGTAGATACTCATCGCCTGCGACGAGGTGTAGCCTGCCAGCATAAGCCTTGCCGGCAAAATGAGTGCGATTAGCGGTTGCACTAGACTACCCACTATTCTCACGCCCGTTATAGGCGCCGACCTTTTAAGCACCGTTTTATACACCTTTGTGGGCTTGCCCAACTTTCCGCCGTAGTAAAAAAATAGGATAACCACAAACAGCGCGGAAAATAGGCACGACAGCGTAAACGACCACGCCACACGCGTCGCACTTTCCAGCACCGACAAACTGGCGTTTAGAAGAAGTATGCTGAATGCGATTTTTATAACCATTTCAAAAAGTTCGGTTACGCACAGCGCGAAATAGTTGTCATGCCCCCACATCGCCCCGCGAAAGACGGAGTACACCGCTGAGAATACAAGCGACGGCAGTAAGATTATCAAAATTTTAATGCAATTTTCATCGGTGAATAGGTTGGCGAACAGATTTTTAAAGATTAGCATAATGGCACAGAGAAGTATGCTGACCGTGAGCCCCACAATCAGCGACGAGGTCACAAGGCTGGCGCCCGATTTTTTGTCCTGCGTCACGCGGTAGGACGCCGTCATGCGCGAGATGATTAAGGTCAGCCCACTGGAAACCACCGTTAAAAGCACCATGAACACCGAAAGCGCCACTTGATATATCCCAAGCGCCTCTGCCCCGATTGTGCGCGACAAAAATATCCTAAGCAGGAAACCGAGTAGCCTTGTTAGAATGGAAAATACCGAAATTAGCGCCACGCTTTTAAAAATCGATTTCATATATAATAATCTATTGAAATGTCAAAAAAGTTATGACAACAAAGCAAACAAACGCTGACGCGTTTGAGTGAAAAGTGAAGGGACGCCGTTGGCTTCCAGTGAAGGAACGCTGTTAGCGTTCAGTGAAGGCGAACCTATGGCTCGCAGTTGTGGAAGAGCAGAATCGAAGATTTTGAAATAAAAAATAAGAAATAAAAAAGAAGAGTTGTGGTAAATTTTAAAAGTTTTTAAAATAAAAAACTTGATGCCACCAGAACACGAAGTTCGACCATCAAGTTTCTGAAATTATTTTATGCAATTTTTATAAAAAAGTCAATGATTAAAAGAAATTTTTATTGGCGTTAATAAAGTATATTTAAGAAACAACATAAATAAAATATTTTAAAAATAAAATTTTAAGGAGTAACTATGAGCATCAAAAAAATTCCCTTTCCGTATTACAAGGTTAAAAAGGGCGAAAATCTTAGAATCATAAGTGAGAAGTTTCAAATTGAAAGCACCAAAATACTCCTCGATAACAACCTTTCTCCAAAACAAATCAAGGAAGGTGTTTTTATCAAAATTCAAAAATAAAGGTGCGTTTGAAGGGAAATAATGTATTAAAATTTAAACATGGAATAAAAACTATGTAATGTTAAAATTTTAATAAATGCTAACGAATTTGCGTTGCCCGCCGGCACTATTTGTTTTATCTCGCGTAAATACACCTTGCTTGGTGGTGGGCATACGATAATATGAAAAAATCATGAAAAACAATCTTAAATAAATTTTAAAAAGATTTAGTTAAAAATATTAAACTTAGAAAAAACGTAACTTTTCTGCCGTAAATTTATAAAAAAACGCAAAAAAAACGATATTTTTTGCATTTTTCTGCTTTATTCCTTCTTTTTATGCTTAATGTTTTCTTTAAATTCGTTTTCGTCCACTTTCGCTGTTGTTACATTTTCGCCCTTGACTCTTCTTTTGATTTCGTTATTTTTTAAAACTTCTTCTTTGTCAATACTATACTCTTTCTTTTTGCTTCTAAATATTCTCAGCAAAAAGTTTTCAATCTGCTTTTGATATTTATACGCTAAAACCAAAACGGCAATGATTAAAACAATCAATATAGCCCAGACAATAAGTCCCCAGCCGTGATAAGGAATGAGGTGTCCGCTTCCAAAATAACTCACTGTGAAAATGCCTATCGGGCGCGCGATCAAATTTGTCAGCGTGAAAAATGTCCAACTCATATTCGTCAGCCCTGCCACCAAGCACAGCACGTCGTCCGGAAAAATCGGCAGTAACATCATGATGAAAAAGGAATATTTTGCGTTGGTTAAAAAGTCCACCCATTTTTTGCAAGTTTTTTCGCCAACCATGAACACCACAAGTTTTCTTCCAAATACCTTGCCAAGTAAAAACGCTAGCATACTTCCAAGCAGTATCCCCGCAAGCGACAAAAGCGACGCTTGAAGTGGGCCGTATATTAAAGTGCCAGCAATGATAGTTACCGTTGACGGAAGAGGTATGAAGGTCACTTGCAAAAATGACAGCACAACAAAGCCAAAGCGTCCCCAAAAGCCCCATGAGAGAATGATGTTTTGTAGTTTTTCAACCGAGTTTATCTTTTCCCAAACGCCCGTCCAATTCAAAATGTAGTAACCTAAAACAACAATGCCGGCAATTATAACGCATACTAAAATTGTCCTTAAAATTTTCGCTTTAAGTGACAATTCCTTTTCTTCTTTCTTGTTGGCGCCATTTTTTTTGCTCATATAAATATATTATACTAATTTTGCACAAAGTTGCAAACTATTATAATAATTTAATCTGTGTAAATGAAAATTTGTTTTAAATCGCATATCTAGTAAGGGCTAAACTCGTGTCAACCTATCTCTTGCGCTCTCTTCCGTCTTTTTGGTCACTTTTTGCGGACTAACAATAGCAACTTCACTTGCCGGCAAGGTCATGCCAACACCAAGTTCCTCCACGCCTTCCATAACAATGCCGTCCTGAGGCTGATAAAAGTCATGGCGAATTTCTTTCTCTTCCACAAACTCGCCGTCTTGATAATATCTTAAATACCCCTTGCTTTCATAGCCTTCCTTCGGCCATTTGACGCGATAAAGTTCGCCTTTATAGAGGATTTTGCTTGCATACTCGCCTTTTGTGTCTGGCACAATCTTATCGCCATTATGAGGTAAAATTTTAACAAGTTCCGCGCGCCTCTCAATCTTTAACCCTTCCATATTCTGCCCGTAGATTTCCACAGTGACCTTCTCGTCGTCGGCGGAAGTTTTGATGTAGATAGGTTTTTCAAGGTTATTGGTGAACACAAGGTCGCAATAATCTCCCGATACCATGGCATCGAAAGAGAGAGGCACATACGACGCCGGCAGTGAATGATGATAAACCTCGTTGATTTCTAGCCCCGCCAAAAGAAGGGCGTTATATAGAGTTGTAGAAGCCTGACAGACTCCTCCGCCCACGCCATCGACATAGACGCCACCATAGATGATATGCGCATTTTTGTAACCATTTTTTTCGGTGCGGTCGCCTGTTGTTTCGTTGAACGACACCCTTTGTCCGCTTTCGACCACCAGCCCGTTAAAACTTTCCAGCGCCCTTCTCACGTTATTTTTTCTATCCTTAGAACTTGTGGCGTAACTTGTGGAAAACTCACTTCTTTTAACAACCGAATTCAAAAGTTCCTCTTCGCTAAATTCCGACGCTATTTCGATGATAGGAATTTCCACATTCGCCACCTTGCCCGTCAAAAGTCCATCGTCAATTTTTCTATACAACTCATCGCGTAGCACCGTGACGCTACTTTGCCCCTTATCCACCGAAAAAATCTCTTCCGAATCCGGAGAAAAGACAAGTTTAGCGGTCTCTTGTGGCCTCTCCACCTCGCTTACAATTTCCTCAATCTTTTCATCGACCCCGGCAAGCACGCACTTATAGGATATTTGGAAGTCTTTGCCGTTCTTTTTGATTTCCTTTGCTTTACTCAAATTTTGAAAATAATTTCCGGTTTTTCCATAGGACGCCACCTGTTTTATATATGGCTCAATCTTGTTCGCCACCTCAAAATCGGTGCCCTTTAGTTGCCACTCTTTATCGCCATAGGTAAGGTTGATTTCAATATCGCCTCGGCTTTTAAGCATATCGGTTAAAACGACATTTTCCGCCTCCGCCATGGTCATGTTGCTGACATCTATGCCATTAATTTTGGTGTTTTCATAAAATCGCGTGTCAGGAGTTAAAGAGTTGACAAAGAAAAACTGGCAGACAAGTAAACAGCCCACCGCCACTGCGGACACGGATAAAAACCAAAGAAAACCGCTTCGTTTTTCTTTCTTTTTATCTTTTTTAACGACGCTTGTATCCGTTTTTTTTGTGGAATCTTTAGGCGTCTTTTTACTTTCTCTAACCGATTTTTTCGGTGATTTTTCCCCTTTTTCAACCGATTTTTTCTCGGTTTTCGAAGCGCCATTTTTATCGTTTTTTGTTGGCTCGTAACTTGCCTTTTTGCTGACTTTTTTATTTTTCATAAACTTAGTATGTCGCAAAATTTTAAATATATTAAACAAAATTTTATCTAACATATTTTACGAAAAAATATATCCCCACATTAAAAAGGGATATATCTTTTTGTTATTTACCAAATGAAGCGGTCGTCGCAGTCTGGGCAACTTGTTGAAATGTCGGATATGCTTGTGTGATAATGCGTAAGCGAGGCGCTTTCAATGCTGAGAGCAAAGGTTGGTCTTGAAGTGTAGGCATAACTTACGCTTCCGCCGGAGATTCTGCCTGCAAATCCGCCGATTGCCGAAGAGTTTGTGTCTGACTTTCTAACGTAGCAAATGCTCACAGAGGAGTTATTTAGATTTCCCGCAAAATCGCCAGCGAAGCCTGGCAAGTCGCTTGTATTCTCAACGCTCTCTGCCACCATAATGGAAAGAAGTTGATAGTTCGCCGTTGACGAACTGCCAAAGTTGAGATAGGTGTAAGTGCCGGACTGCCTTGACGCCTCCGCCACCGCCGTACCGTTGGTGAGGAAGATGCCCATGCCGGCGCCTTGTTCTTCCATTATCGACACGGTGCCGTTATATGACCCGACGCGCTCAAAGGTGGTGTTGTTTACATAGCCTGCAACCGTGCCGACGTTATAGCCACCGTCCACCACCGCGTTCATAAGGGTGAGGTTTCTTATAGTGGCGCCGTCAGCATAGCCGAAGAGTCCGATATCGCGCGCGTTTCCGCCAACAATGCGCATGTTTTCAATGCGATAGTATCCGCCGTCATACACCGAAGAGAACGGATTGTTATCGGTGCCGATTGGAATCATGTACCCGCCCTCGAAGTCGATATCCGCCGTCTGTACAATTCTGTTCGCCAACGTTTCGCCCTGACAGTACACGCGGTAAGCAATGGCAAGAAGGTCGTTGGCACTATCCACTTCCCAAATGCTAGCGTCGTAATTAATCGGCGTAGCGTCGGTGAGATTGTTGGTATTTATAGAAAATTCCTCTTTAAAGTTAATGGAAAGGGTGATGCGCGAGGTTTCGTTGGTAGGTAGCGCTTGAAAATTGTACTGGTCGCTTTCCGACAATACCGTTGTGCCAAGCGTGATGTTATCGAAAGAGTAGAAGGTGACAACTCCGCCGACATTTCGATAGACAAGTTTGTCGGTGACGGAAAGAGAAACGTGGTCGAACGCCTCGCAAGTGAGGCTAACTGAACTATTTGAACTATTTGTATTTGCCGTGAACACGCTTTCGCCCGGCACGCTCAGCCCTGTCACTGCGTTTCCGTCAATTGCTGTTTGAATGTTTATGGTATACGGATTTCTTAGGTCATAGAAAGTGAAAAGAGTGAGTGTGTCGCCGTTTCGGCTTAAATTGCCGTACCTCAGCATGATGTTATACAGCGAAGTGCTTGCCAAATTTGTTCTGCCCGAGCCGGAATAACTTGTCGAGAGGTTGAAAGCGCTGTCCGCTTGATAGCCGGTTATTGGCACCTTTGTGGTCCTGGTGGCGATGCCGCTTAAAGTGCTGTAGATATTTATACTTCTTCCGCCCACAGAGGTGGAAGTGGAACCTAAAACACGCGAGGTGTCGACGGTGCCGTCAAAGTAACTGTTAAGCGGGTCATATCTATTGAAATAGAAATTTTCTCTAAATGTGGCGGTGAATGGAATGTAAGTGGCGTTCACGCTGGTGGAACCAACAGTTATACTATGTTTGGTGATTTGCGTGGAGCCGTAGTAGTAAGTTTCGCCAACCAAATGCCCCGGCATATAACTTCTCGTTTCGTAATCTTCATATGCATCGGTGAGGTATAGGGTGTAGGAATAGTCATGCCGTGGCGACTCAAAGTATTTAATGGTGATATTCACTTCCACATAGACATCTTCGCCCGAAGAAGTGTCCGGCTCAAAATTCCGGAACATTTGCAAAGGATAGATATATGACCGAGGCGCACTAAAACCTATACCCGAAATGCTCGACCAGCCGACGGTTGATATGTAGCCCTCAATATCGCCCGTTGCGACTGCCACATATTCAACATAGTTGCTACTGCTAAAATAGTTGCCACTTCCGCCGATTGTAAGGGTGGACGCTGAAGTTGTTTCTCCGTCATAGTAGAAAGAAGGCGAATAACTTGACCTTTCGGCGAAACGGGCGCGCGTTGCAAAGCCACGATTAAGCATAAAATTGTCAGAGCCTCCACCAACATAAGATACATTTAAAGTGTAATCGTGACGATATGCCACAAATACCACTTCAAATGAGGACGCGTACACGATATTGCTGATTTTATATCGCGGACCAGTCTCTTCTTCCTCTTCTTCGCCCGTTTCACCTTCTTCACCATCACCAGTTGAAGGTGGGGTTATTAAACTTCCATTGCCACCGCCAGCACCTCCTCCAATAACAACTTGGGTAATTTGGTTGGATACTTTTTTAGCGCCAACAGATAAATCGTTATCATCCACACTTTTTGGTGAAGTTTCCTCTTCCTCTGTAATTTCTTCAACATCCATACTCAAAATAAGATCGCTTATCTTAAATGTGTATGTAATTTGTGAGAGGTTGCCATAACTTGCCGAAACACGCGTGCCACTGCTGGTTGGCAGTCCTTCAATGTCCTCGTCTGGCACATCTTCCGGAATGTCATCACCTAGAAGGTCGTCATAAGAAAGGCTGTTAAACCGCTCAATTCGCCGGTCGGAGAGCGCTCCGCTTGCATTGAAATCTTCCGTCACAAAAAGTCCCAAAAACTCATAATTTTCTTCCGGCGTTATGGTGACGGTAACGGTAGTATCAGCCGTCAAGGTTCCGTCGCTGTAGGTTGCTGAAATTGTTCCGCCCTCATATCCCATAAATAGGTCATATGGCAAGTCACCGCCGTCATAGAAATCGTTGCTATAATAAACGGTAAAACCCGGGGTTGGCAACGGCTCTATCTTAATAAGTTCATCAATCACAATGGTGATATCGGCGAAATAAGCACTATATGTGCCAGCGTCAGCATTGCCAGTACCTGTCAATGACCATCTTGCCATAGTCTGCTCTGTATTAAGCGGAACAATTTCACCCAAGCCGTCCGGTGCGCTGTTATCAGTGTAGTACACAGCGTAACTATATTCTTCCGTCGAAGAATTATAAATATAAAACGGAATGGTTGCTACGTTGCAATATTTAAGTGAACGATAATAATATAAACTGCCCGAATTTTTATCAAGTCCCGAGACACTAGAGCCGTTTCTTGTTACGGTCACAGCGCTTCCCCTATAATCAGACAATGAGCCATTTTCTTGTCTAACTTTAACTTTGATTTCCATTTCGTCGACATAGTGCGATAATACAGAATCTCCAAGCGCAGATTTATTATAAGCAGCAACACTTGTCCATGTTTCTTCTATGCCATCAGTATCTAATTGTCCCGTTCCGGAAAGAAAGGCGGTTTGATTGCTGCTTGTGGTTACCGAGCCAGTAAATACAACTCCACTTTCTTGTTTTCCCTCAATTTTATCTGCGGCATTGCTTCCGGCGTAGCAAGACGAGTAAGTCACAAATGTATTAGGCTGAAACCATCGTGTTGAACCATCTAACCACCCTACATATGAGCCAACTATGGTTGAATATTGACAATTTACAAAGCCATAACTTCCACAGTTTATAAAATCTAAATTCGCGCCGTAATAACTCCTGCCAATGATACCACCGGTATACGCTCCACCTCCAGCAACTTCTTCAAACGAATCTCCAATCGTTGGTGTGACACTGCCAAAATTAGCACAACGAATGAAAGTTGAGTCAGCAAAGAGAGCGCCACAAATTCCCGCCACATGCATCGCTCCATTTGCCGTAATTGCGCCATAATTAGCGCAATCAGTTAATGTGATTCCCGCATGCACACGTCCAACAATACCGCCAACATAACAATCGTCACCATTACTAATAGTATAAGAAATATTCCCTATATTCATACAACCGCTTATTGTAATATCTGAGAGGGCGCTTCCAATAATTCCACCGATAGGTTGTCGAAGATTGCCCAACGAAGGAACTGTATTGACCAAGCTTATATCGACGTTCGAAACACAATTTTCTAAAGTTATTCTGCCACCAAATTGCTCAGCAACAATTCCGCCAACATTGCAAACTCCCTTAGCATAAAAGGACCCAGAAATAGAGCCTTCAACAATTAAATCATAAACTTGCAAATTGCCCTGAATTCTTCCAAAAAGACCAGCCTTATATCCGCCCGCAGAACTTGGATGGTATGGGTTGTTGGCTATGCCCTCAATATGACTCCCACTCATCGTCATTCCTGTAATTATAAAACCGTTTCCATCTAATCTAAAGGTGCCACTATCCACATTGATCGGCGACCAATTATACGCCGAAAGGTCAATATTTGCGGTTAAAACAACATTTGCTCCACTGGCAGGGGTGTTATCAATAAAATAAGCAAGTTCGCTAGCGGATTTAACTGTATAGCCAGCCATTGAAGTTTGAGGAATGGTATAGTGCTCCGCCCAGTCGCCCGTGGCTTGAACTTTAACCTCGTCATCCTCGGTTGTGATGTCAGCTTCGTCCTCGTTATCCTCGGTTGTGATGTCGTCCGAACCGGCGTTTGTTTCGCTTTCGTCCACCGTGTCCGTAAGTGAAGAAAAAATGGAGGAATAGTTATGTAAATTTATTGAGCATAGAGGAATGATTGCCACAAGTAGCAAACAAAACATACTAACAAATAATTTTCTATTTATTTTCATATAATTATAATAACTATTTTTTTTAAAAAAAGTCAAACCATTTCTTAAATTTTATATAATTATTTTTTATAAAAAAATAAAAGCGCCTTTTCAGCGCCGATAATTTTATTTATTATGTTAAATTTTTCACAACCGGAAATCTTTAATTTCTCTTCACTGGACGCGCCAGCGTTTGTTCGTCTTGCCTTCCCCGCAACGCCACACTTACATGCTCTAAATCAATTTTTGATTTTGCGAAGTGTAGAACTGCGTTCGGCGAGCATAAATCAAAAATCACCTACAGGGAAGAGGATTGGGTTGGGAAACCGACGGAGTAGCGGTTAGGAAAACTTGTTTTCCGTGTCCGCGTTAAGCGGAGTTGGTGTCCGCACCAATAGCCTTCACTGAACGCGCCAGCGTCCCTTCACTGTGAGCCGAAGGCTCACCTTCACTGCAAACCAACGGTTTGTCTTCACTGCGAATCTTTGATTCGCCTTCACTGGAAAGCAACGCTTTCCCTTCACTGCGAGGCTCAGCCTCGCACCTAATAGTTCCACTTGTCAATTTCTTGCAACAAACTTTCGCGCGTATTTGCAAGTTTGCCATCGAACACCTTGCTAAGCAGATCCTCCAAAATGCCGTCGTAACTGCGCGGGTCAATCTTAGGAAAGTTTGCGCTAATTTCTTCCTTTCCTATCTTCAAATCGCTCACCTTAATTGTCAGCCCATGACGAATAATGTATTTATAGAAAAACATATATCTATTCATGAGGTGCTTGCTCTTTTTTGCCAAAAGTGGAAAGATAACCGAAAAATCGTCGAAATATTTAAAAAAGTACTCCTTATTTTTCATCTTATCAATGGCGTTATAGTAGCCGGAAATATAGATAAAAACCTTTTGAAGTTGTTTCTGACTGAAGCCAAGTTGTTTCCGCAAGAACTCGTCTAAGAACGCCTCTAAACACTCCGGCTTTGCGGTGTCAACAATGTCGATTATAAGTCCCAAAACCCTGTCGTCCACCTTTTTCACCATTTTGTATTTGACCTTTTTAAAAGGTAGTCTAAAATACTGCCAAACATTCAGTTTGTTGAGAAGTTTAAGCGCCTTAAAAAAGTCACTTTTAATCTCGCCGTAGCGCTTGTCGCAGTAAAGTATCCTTTCAAGTTCGGCGTACTTGCGCGCTGGTGACAAATCTTCGATGTTTTTCGACATTAAATATGCCTGTTTAAGCGTTTTCCTCTCAATTTTAAGGTCAAGTTCGCCCACAAGACGCACCATGCGAAGAATCCTCTCGCCGTCATGATTCAAAACTTCTTCCGGCGCGCCAATGCACCTTAAAATTTTCTGTTTGGCGTCCACAACACCCTGGTAATAGTCGACAATCTCGTCGCGATTGATGTTGTAATATATGGCATTTATGGTGAAATCACGTCGTTTTGCGTCCTCGCGGATATCGGAGGTGCGCTCCACCTTTACCGGGCAGTGCTTGCCGTTTTCGGGATAAAAGTCCTTTCTAAATGAGGTAAATTCGTAACTTTCGGCGTCCTTAAAAATGGTGATAGAGTTGTACATTGAATTTTTTATCTTAATTTTATAGCCATTCGCCTTCAAAATTTCGGAGATCTCCTCGATGTCGACATCGCTGGCAAGGTCGATATCCCCTCCCTTAATTCCCATAAGGCAGTTTCGAACATATCCGCCCACCACATACAAATCCTTAGGGAAAATTTTAGACAACTTAATCAAATTCGCCGAAACCGGGATAAACATATCTCCTCCTAACACATAAAACACCTTTATCATATATTAAAATCGGATAAAAGTCAAGAAAATCGCATGGTTAACCCAAAGTAAATGTAAGAAAATTGTTTTTATGATTGACATTTGTGGCAAAAATAATTAAACTATAACTAAATGAAAAATAAAAGGTTTAAAAGTAAAAAACAGAAGCAAGTTGCTGTTGATATTCCTGTTGTTCGATATCAAACCGATGTGGAACATGGTCTTTCTGAGGAACAAATTGCCGAAAGAAAGGAACACAAACTTGTTAACGACACAAAAATTAAAACGTCCAACTCCTACCTCTCAATTATCTGCAAAAACATTTTCACTTTCTTTAACTGCATTTGGCTCTTCATTGCCATTGCGCTTATCTGCGTGCAAGCGTGGGGAGATTTGCTCTTCCTCTTCGTGGTCATTGCCAACACCGCAATCTCCATTTTTCAAGAAGTAAAGGCAAAAAAAGTTGTAGAAAAACTCTCGCTTGTCACTGCGCCAAAGGTGAAGGTGATACGAACGGGGCTACTTCAAGAGCTTAAGGGCGACGACCTTCTTCTCGACGATATTGTCATCCTTGAAAACGGCAATCAGATTCCGGCGGACAGCATTATCGTCAGCGGAAATGTGGAGGCGAACGAAAGTCTACTCACCGGCGAAAGTAACTCAATAAAGAAAAATATCGGCGATGTTCTGCTTGCCGGCTCCTTCCTTGTTTCTGGGCAGTGCTACGCCCGCGTTGATAAGGTGGGAAAGGATAACTACATTCAAACGGTCGCCGAGCGCACCAAGGACTTTAAACCACAAACTTCCAACCTCTTTAAGGACTTAAACAACCTTATCAAAGTTATCATTTTAATTCTCATTCCTCTCGGCGTTTTAACCTTCTTTAAGGAAAGCGTGCTTTTAGGCTCGTCGATAACCGACTCCATCACAAGCACCAGCGGGGCGCTAACCGGCATGATTCCGGCGGGAATGTATCTTCTTATCACCGTGGGGCTGTCTGTCGGCGTCATCAAACTTGGCAGAAAAAAGACGCTTGTGAAAAACCTCTACTCCATTGAAATGTTGGCGCGCGCGAATGTCTTATGCCTAGATAAGACCGGCACGATAACCGACGGCACCATGAACGTGCAAGATGTTATCGCCTTCGGCACAAAAAAGTCGAAAATAGACGACGTGATGAAACAAATTTTGCAACATCAAAAAACGATGAACGCCACAAGCGTTGCGCTTTTAAGTTACTTTGGCAAAGACACCGAAAGTGTTGTGAAAGAGGTTGTGGAGTTCTCTTCGCAAAGAAAATATAGCGCCACCACCCTTAAAAATGGCAAAACCTACTTCATCGGCGCACCTACCTTTTTGAAGTGCCCAATTTCAGCAGAGCAAAAGAAGATTATGGTGGAAAACATGGAAAAGGGCTATCGCGTGGTTGGTCTGTGCGAAACTAACGGCGCTTATGACGAAAAACTTGCCGGCAAAAACGGCAAACTTATCGCCTTTTTCGTTTTAGAGGACCACATTCGAAAGGACGCGGTGGAGACCATTGATTGGTTTAAGAAAAACAATGTTAAAATTAAAATTATCTCTGGCGACGACGCCATAACCGTTTCAAAAATTGCCATGCGAGTGGGCGTGGAGGGCTATGATAGGTACGTGTCGCTGGAGAATGTCAGTTTGCAGGAAGTGGCGCAACTTGCAAGCAAATTCACCGTATTCGGAAGGGTGACGCCCGAACAAAAACATATTCTCATTAAAACCTTAAAGACGCAAGGCAACACCGTAGCTATGACCGGTGACGGCGTCAACGACACCCTCGCCCTTAAAGAGGCGGACTGCTCCATTGCCATGGCAGACGGTAGCGAAGTGGCAAGAAATATCTCGCACCTCGTACTACTTGAATCGAACTTCTCCGCCTTGCCTAGCATTGTGCGCGAAGGTAGGCAGATTGTGAACAACGTGCAGAAATCGTCGGTATTATACCTTATGAAAACGCTGTTTACCATGATGCTCTGCGTGACCACCTTGGTGCTGAGAATTTCCTATCCGTTCACCCCAAGGCAACTTTTGCTCCTTGAAATGTTCGTGATAGGGCTTCCGTCGTTTATTCTCACCTTCCAGCCTAATAACGATATCATACGAGGGAATTTCATACCGCAAGTTTTAAAAAAATCGATTCCGTGCGCGCTAATCCTGTTTATCAATGTGCTTATTGTTGTGCTTCTAAACGCGAATACCACCACGCTTTCCGCCGAAGAATTTTCCTCACTATCCACCTTGCTTGTGGTACTAACCGGCTTTATCAACCTTGTGTGGACGTGCTGGCCACTCAACAAACTTCGAACAGTATGCGTCGTCTTGTCAGGAGTGCTTATCACCGCCGCACTTGCCAGCATGAGCAAATTTTTCGGCATCACCACCTACTCCGTTCCGGTTGTTGTCACCCTTGTTGCCATGCTTCTTTGTACCACCCTTATCATTGTGCTTGCCTTCTATCTTAAAGAGTGGTATATGCGCAAAAAATATGGCTTAACGCCAAACGAAAAAGGTGTTATTGAAGTTCCTGCGGACGAACTGACTGGCGAAACGGAATTTGACAAGAAGTTCAACAAACTTCTCAGCAGTTTTAACCGAAAAAAGAACAAGGAAATGCCCGCTCAAATGAACGAAGAGGAAGTTGAGGAACTTGTGGAAAATTTAAAAGCCAGCGGTAAAGCGCACCTCGATGAGGACACCACCAACGAATTTTTAAACCGATTGAAAAAGATATATAAATAGAAACAATTTTGTCAAAATCTTATCAAATAATTTTGCTACTAAAGTGTTAAATCGGCATAAAGATTACTTTTAACGCAAATATGATTAAAAATGGCATTGCTTTATAACAAAAGGCACATGAAACTTTTTCTATCATGTGTCTTTTCTTTAACTAAGTTATTTGTTTTTTGTTAAATCACTTTACTACTTTTTGTATACTTCACCCATTGAAACGCGTTTAATTTATCGTTACAGCGCGCAAGTAAAAAAACACACTACGCTTTGCTTATCTCGTATCCCTCGCGCGTGTCTTTCACCACATAGCCCAAATTTTCTAGGTCGGCGCGCAGTGAATCGGCAAGCGCAAAATTTTTCTCGCGTTTTGCTTGCCAGCGTCTTTCAGCAAGCGCCTTGATTTCGTCTGGAATGTCCGCTTTATTCTTCCTATCAACGCCGTCCAAAAATACCTTCGGCTTCTCTTTAAAAAGCCCCAATAGCGAATAGGTTTCAATGACGCTATTTAAAGTTGCGCTCACGCTTTCGTCGCCCTTTGCCACCTTTTCCTTCGCCTCTTTGAAGATATTGAATAGATATGAAAGTGCCTTCGAGGTGTTTAGGTCGTCGCGCATGGCGTCGTCAAAATCTTCTTCCACCTTCTTATCTTCCCCAGAACATTTCTGAAAATTTTCTTGCGCCTCAAACAAAACCTTGTAAAAATTATACAAATGCTTTTCCGCGTCCTCAAAGAGTTTGTCGGTGATGTTTATATCGGTGTGGTAGGAATTTTGAAGGAGCGCCAACTTTATCACTTCAATGTGGTAGTTTTTTCTTAAATCTTTCATAAGAAGGGAATTTCCAAGGCTCTTACTCATTTTCTGCCCGTTGACGCGGATAAGCCCATTGTGTATCCAATATTTCGCAAAAGGCTTGCCGGTCAAACTCTCCGTCTGCGCAATCTCGTTTTCGTGGTGCGGGAAAAGTAAATCTCTTCCGCCACCATGTATGTCAATCTGCTCGCCAAAGGTCACATAGTTCATAACTGAGCATTCAATATGCCAGCCCGGGCGCCCCCTACCCCAAGGCGACTCCCAATAAGGTTCGCCTTCTTTAGCCGATTTCCAAAGCGCAAAGTCAAGCGGCGACTTTTTAAACTCATCATTCTCAATTCTCACACCGTCTAACGCCTCTTCGGTGCGCCTTCCCGAAAGTTTGCCGTATTCTTTAAACTTATCAACAGAAAAATAGACGTCGCCGTTAGGTGTTGGGTACGCCTTGCCTTTTTCAATAAGTTTAGAGATAAATTTAATCATATCAGGAATGGTTTTTGTCGCATAAAGCCAAATGTCTGGTTCGCCGATTTGAAAAGCGTGCATCTCGCTGTCAATTTCCTCAATCATCTTTTCAGCATACTCGCTTGCCGGAACGCCCAATTCGTTTGACTTTGCGATAATCTTGTCGTCAACATCGGTATAGTTTCTGGCGTAAACCACATTGTAGCCCTCTTTCACGAGAAATTTTCTCATTATGTCATATATAAGTGCTTGATAAAGATGTCCAATATGCGCCTCAGCCGACGGCGTAATTCCGCACGCATACATCTTGACATTATGGTCATCGAGTGGCACAAAATCTTCCTTTTGGCGTGTTAAAGAGTTGTAAAATTTGATATTTCTATTCATAAAATTCCTTTAAAAAGTTAAATTTACTAAAAATTGAAAGTTGTCATATTTAATATTATTTGTTTTATTATTTACCAAATTCATTTACGAAAGTTATCTTAAGTGTAGAAGTTGTCTTAGGTTTAAAATTTAAATAATTTCAAATTTTCATTTCAATTTTAAAAGCACAAATTAGGCTAAACTTCACCTTAAATTTTTTTATTCAAAAAGTAGTTTAGTTGTTCAATTGCCTTTTCGGTGTCGGCGCCCGCTTTACCAAAAAAAGCGCTCAGTTCGCCTAAAAACTTATCAAGTTCCTTTTCGCCTTTTTCGGTTAAAAAGAGCATACGATTTCGCTTGTCAAGTTCCCCTTGTTTAACCGCAATCACGCCCTCCTTCTCAAGTTTACTGCTCATGAGCGCAAAGTTGCTCTTTTTAACGCCGAGTTTGTCGATTATCATGCCCACAGACAAATTTTGATACTGCCTCGCAAAATACAAAAACTTCACCCTTAAGAGGTTGTTTTTGGCAAAATGCTTGGTGATATTTTCAAGTAGCGCTTCAATTTCAATCAATTTGTCTATGTTTTTCATAATACTTTTATTATAACAATATCCCTTTTTTTTTGCAACTAAAATACCGTTATATTAAAAAATCATCAACAATTTTCCATTTTGCTTGCATTTTTATACCTAGTTTTTTAAAATATAAGCATGGCATTAATTGGAACTATTGAAGATATTGTCTTTCGTAACGACGAAAATGGCTACACCGTGGCAAAACTTGAAAAAGACGGCTCACTTGTCACAGTTGTGGGCAAGTTTATCGATGTTAAAGTGGGCGCGATGGTTACTTTGGAGGGTAAATTTGAGCGCTCCAAGTTCGGCGTGCAATATGCCTTCACGTCCTACGAACTCACTCAGCCAAAGACGATTGCTGGCATTGAAAAGTATTTGGGAAGCGGACTTATTCGCGGTGTTGGGCCGATAACCGCCAAGCGCATTGTGGAAGAATTTGGCGCAGATACGCTGGAAATTATGGAGTTCGCGCCCGAAAAACTTTCCTCCATTAAAGGTATAAGCGAAAAGAAGGCGCTGGAGATTGGCATGAGTTATCGTGAGCATAAGGAAGTGGAAAACACGATAATTTTCTTGCAGTCCTACAACATAACCACCAATATGGCGCTGAAAATTTACAACGTCTACCACGAAAAGACGGCGGACATCGTCAAAAGTAACCCATACAAACTCATCGAAGATATCGACGGCATAGGTTTCGCAACGGCGGATAGAATTGCAAAGAACATTGGCATTCCGCAAGATTCCGCTTTTCGCGTGCGCGCTGGGCTTATTCACGTTTTAAAAACAAGTTGCGAAAAGAACGGAAACACCTATCTTCCAAAAAATATGCTCTTTAATGAGGCGTCCAAGGCGCTTGACCTTGACAGCGAGCAGTATGCCGACCTATTCAATAACACCTTTGATACACTGTGCTTAGACAAGACCTGCATCACTCTTTGGAACGACAATGTGGAGATTGTTATGCTTGCGCGTTATTACTATTACGAAAACTCGGTGGCACAAAAACTAGTTTGGCTGAAAAATGTCAGCAAAAATGAAGAACGCGATATTGACAGCGATATAAAAGACTTTCAAGAAAGAAACAACATCTCCCTTCATTTAGAGCAAATAAAGGCGATTAAGGGCGCGGTGGAAAACGGCGTGTATGTGATAACCGGCGGACCCGGCACCGGCAAAACCACCATTATTAAGTGTATTTTGGAAATTTTTGAGAATATGCAACTGCGCGTTGCACTTGTCGCTCCAACAGGGCGTGCCTCTAAGCGTATGAGCGACAGCACCGGACGCGAAGCAAAGACCATACACCGACTTTTAGAGGTGAATGTCATTAAAACTGACGAGAGTTATTTCATGCACAACGAGCAAAATCCACTCAAAGTGGACGCCGTCATCGTCGACGAGGTTTCCATGGTGGACTGCGCCCTTATGTGCAACCTTTTAAAGGCGCTTCCGCGTGACTGCAAACTTATTCTCGTTGGCGACAAAGACCAACTTCCAAGCGTCGGCGCCGGCAATGTCCTTGGCGATATTTTGGAAAGCAAAACCATTCCATATTGTATGCTGACAAAAATCTTCAGGCAGGGCGAAAAGAGTTTGATTATCACCAACGCGCATCTTATAAACGACGGCAAAATGCCACTTATCGATAACACCAGCACCGACTTCTTCTTTGAGAGCAAGGGCGACCCAGAGAGCATCAAAAACACCATTGTCAACCTTGTCACCATCCGCCTACCAAAATTTCTTAAAACCGACCCGCGCGAAATTCAAGTGCTTGCCCCGATGAAAGCGGGCGTGTGCGGAATTGAAAGTTTGAATAGAACTTTGCAAGAGGTCATCAATCCGCCTACTCCAACTAAGCCTCAAGTGGAAGTTGGGCAAACGATTTTTCGGCTCGGCGACAAGGTTATGCAAATCACCAACAACTACGACCTTGAATGGAAAAAACATGGCACCTACGCCGACGAAAGTGGGCAAGGCGTGTTTAATGGCGACATCGGCTACATCACACTCATCGATCCAAATAACGGCGAGGTCAATGTGGAATTTGAGGACGGCAGAAATTGCCTCTACACCCGCCCAGACCTTTTGGACCTATCGCTTTCCTATGCAATAACCATTCACAAAAGCCAAGGCTCCGAGTTCGACACAGTGATTATCCCCGCGATTGCCGGACCAAGCATAATCTTAACACGAAACTTAATCTACACCGCCGTCACCCGCGCAAAGAAAATGGTGGTCATAGTCGGCGAAAAGCAATATTTAAAACGCATGGTGGCAAATAAATACACGGCAACACGCTTCACGCTGCTTAAAAAACTTTTAATCACCGCCGAAGAGAAGATGAAGAAATTATTTGACGAAAATTAAAAAATTGCCAAATTTTATCAAAAAATTCACTTTTTTTCAAAAAAATCGCGCTTTTCCATGATTTTTAGAGATTTTTTTGATTTTTATAAATTTTCTCACAAAAATTTCAAATGTTAAACTTTCAAAATATAACAAATTTTTAGGCAAAAAAATTTCGTGGAACGGTAAATTTTAGGCAAAAAATTTTTAAAAAGAGGATTATTTAAAACGACTATTTATCAAAATATTTTATTCTAAATTGGGTTAAAATGTAGTATAAACTATGTGATGTTAAAATTTAAGCAAGTTAAATTTTAAATTTTGCTAACGCAAAAACACAATAAATTGTGTTCATCACATAGTATGTATGACCATCAGTCTCACTCAAATGCGACTTCGTCGCGCTTGGTTCGACTTCCGATAATATAAAATAGGGTGCAAATGAAGAAGGATAGAACAAAAAAGGATATGACAGAGCAAAGTAAAGAAAACAGGTTTATGGAAAAGTTCAATAAGTTTTTGAATTTAATTTTTCCGCCCGACATCAAATGTATATTTTGTGGAAGGGATATCAACCACTTTTACGAGCGTCCCTTTTGCGACAAATGCGCCTCACACTTACCCTATAACATCGGCAACCGTTGTCATATTTGCGACGAGCCAATCGGGAACGAAGCGATTGTGTGCGACAGGTGTCAAACCACCAAGCACTATTTTAAACGCGCGTACTGCCCGTTTACTTACGACAACATGGTGCGCGCCAGCCTTCTTTCCTACAAAATGGAAGGCAAGAAATATCTCGCGTTGCCGTTTGCACTGCTGATAGAAAAATATATGCACGATAGCATAACAAATTTTGATGTAATCGCCTATGTTCCCATGACAACAATAAGCGAAAAGGCGCGCTCATTTAACCAATCAAAACTTCTCGCGGAAGAACTAAGTAAACTCACCCACTTGCCTGTCGTTCACTGCCTTAAAAAGAATTTCGACACTAAACAGCAAAAAGAATTGAACTATAAAGGAAGAGCGGAAAATCTCAAAGACGCCTTTTCCGTAGTCGACAAAACTTCCATTAAAAACAAGCGCGTGCTACTTATTGACGATATCATCACCACCTGCGCCACCGTTGACGAATGCTCTAAAGCTATGTCAAAATACGCCCTCAGTATATCCGTCTGCGCCGTAGCAAGAAACAAACTGCACAAAAGTTTGATTGATAATATATGATTAATTTCTAATAAAAAAGTCAGAAAATTTTAATAAATCTTTTGTATTACTTGATTTAATTAACCTTTATTAAAATCACACCTTATCCGCAAAAACACGATGAAAAAAGTGCTGATAAACAAATGATTAAAGTAATAAAATAATTTAAAAACAGCAAAAAAATGCATTTTTTCACTGTTTTTTTAATAAAAAATTGATTTTTTGATATTTTTTCTCATTTTTTTATTATTTTTTCTTTTTTTATCTATTTCCCGCATTCTATTCTTCTGTTTTATTATCTATGCTTTTATTTTTATAAACTTTTTAATTTAAATGTATTTTATTTCCTACTTTTTTCTTTTAGCAAAACCTTTTCTTCCACTCTAATGTCCTTTTTTCTCTAACTCCTTAATTTGCACTTTTAGTATGTCCGCGCGCTTGATGTTGTATTTTGAAAAGATGATGATTGCCAGCGCTATTGCAATGCTACTTCCAAAGAAGACAATCTTGCCTAAGCCCGCTTGCACGGACAGCGCTTGCAGTGGCAAGGTGGAATCAAACTTAATTAGGTCAAGTAGCACGCCGATGATGAGAAGCGTTATCGAATTTGTGAAATTGTAGGTAAAGGTATAGTAACCGGTAAAGCGCCCGGCATTGTTGGTTTTAGACTTATACTGTTCCATTGTCACAACGTCGGCATACATCGAGTGTGGAAGCGAATAGAGCGCGCCCGAACCAAGCCCACAGATGAAGATACACGGAAGCACAAACCAAAAGATGAAATCACTGTTGCAGTAGGTGCGAAATAGGAAGGTGACGCTGGTGAGCGCTATGCCGACAAGCAGCAGGCAAAGTGCGAAGATGAGCGTCTGCTTTTTGTCATATTTTTTCACCAAATTCACCCAAATGAGTTGCGAAAGAATCGCTCCGCCAAAGAGGCATATCATAATAACCGAAATTTGCGTGGAAGAAAAGTGGTAGCAGAAAGTAAAAAGGTGCATACCGACTGAGGTTATGAAAATCGACGCAATCAGCGAAACGGAGTAGCCAAGCATTACCGTTCTAAATTCCTTCTTTTTTAGCGTTTCAAAATAGCCACCAATTATCTTTTTGAAGCCGTGTTTTTCTTCGCTACCTCCCTCCTGTTCAACAGCGCTCTTATCGTAGTTCGGCATCGACACCACCCTTTTTCGCGTTCCAAACACCGAGACAAGCCCGCAGATGATGACGAGCGCGGAGTTGACAAGCGCAATATAGATATATCCTTCTTTATTGAACTGCGTTTGAACGCCGATGCTTGCCGACGGCATGAAGATATACATCAAAATGCTCGGCATAATCATGCCCAAAATGTAAAACACCGACTTGAAACTTTGCATTTTTGTTTGGTCGTTATAGTCCGGCGCAATGTCGATGCAAAGTGCAGAATATGGCGTGGCGAAAAAGGTGTTGAAGGTCTCTTGCAACAGCAGAAAGCCCATAAGCCAAACTATGGCGAGGTTCGACCCTTTTTCGATAGGGCAAGTCCAAAGAAGAACATTGCACACCGCAAGCACGAAAGAGGCGATAAGCATATGAAGAAGGCGACGCCCAAAAAATTTATTTTTCGTCCTATCTGAGAGATAGCCGATGATTGGGTCGGACACGCCGTCCCAAAGGGAAGTCAAGGCGATTGTCGCGCCCACAACCACGCCGGGCAAGCCCATAACACTTGTGGCAAAGAACATGATAAAGGAGTTGACAGTTTGTCCCATACTGCCATAGCCTAAGTTGCCAACCCCATAGCAAAGTTTCGTCCAAAACGACAGTTTTTTCTTTTCCACAAAGTAGTATATGAAAGCAAAGCGTTTATTTAGAATTTTATTTTAATTTTTGAAATGCATCAAATTTTCTAAAATTGTCAATCTACTTAAAATAATCTTATGGTTTTTATATAAATGAAAAAAAACAATATAACACAAAAATACTCATACTAAAAATACTTAGTTTTGACAAGCATTTATTTTTTTGTTAAAATAAAAATGTTTAAAATTAAAAAAATAACAAAAAATTAACAAAAAAGCGTGAAAAATGCGAAAAAAGTGAATTTTTTGTTAAAAAATTGAATTTAGAACAAAAAAAAGAGGAATTAATATTCCTCCTGTTCCGCCTTCTTTTGTGCCTTCTTTTTGGCTTTTGCTTCCTTCTTTTTCTTCTTTTCGGCGTCCTTGTCAACAACGCGCAGTTTTACAACCGCCTCTGCAATTTCAAATCTATTGCGTGATGTTGGCACAAGTTCCTTGCAATAGCGCTCTATCACCGCCAAAATATGCTCGCGCTCTTTTTCGTAATCTGGGTCAGCCTCCATTTCCAAAGAAAAGATTTTTTTTATGCCCTTCTTTCCGGTGCGATAGTCGCGAATGTTTAGGTTTTCAAAAGTGGCAACAACTTCGTAGCCAGTACCGCTGACAATCTTATACTTATTCCCGCCTATTCCAATGGATATAAACGGCAGGGAGTGCTTCACGATATCAACCAAATTTATGGTAAAAACATTGTTGAAGATGTTGTTTATGGCGTCGGCAATCTGCACCGGGAAATCGCTGGGATTATCCTCCCTCTCGCATTCCCCAAGGAAGGACTTTTTCTCGCGAAGTTGGTAGGCGTCCGTCAAATTGTTCACCCGCACAAGCGAAAAATACACTCTTTTTGGAGTGATTTTTTTTCTGAGGATAAGCCCCACACCGGTTAAAAGGTTGTTGTCGGTGTCGTAGACAACTTCCTCCTCTCTGATAACTCCGTCGTTAGAAATGCTGTAAAACCCAAGATTGTTTCTTAGTTTACGAACGGTCATCATCTCGTTATCGATGATAATGCTGTAATTTTTTCTTATCATGCTGTACTTTGACGGTTTCCCTTTGTCTGGTAAAAGCATATTTTCCTCCCTTAGATAAATTTTAAGACTATTTACTTAAAGCGTTGGCGAAAAATTTTGTTTAAATTTGCCCGCGCTGTTAACATTCTTATCACGCCTTTATTTTGCCATGCTAATATCGTCTTTTACGAAAGAATTTGCCAGCAACTTACTATTATTGTAAACAAAAAAATAAAAAAAAGCAAATGAATAAACAGAAATAAATCGGGCAATATTTATCTGGAGGAGAAAAAGTATGGATTTTAATGAAAGTGTAACAAAAATAAATTTGGCAAGGGGCTTCGCCGCCGAGTGTCAAGCGGGAGCGCGCTATCAGTTCATGAGTAAAAAAGCGCTTGCAGACAACCAAAAGTTCCTATCTGACACCATGAAAACGCTCGCCAAAAACGAAATGGCGCACGCCAAACTCTTTTATGACTACATCATAGAAAAGGGAAGCACAAAAAATATCGCCATAGAAGCGGGCTATCCTTTTGAATCGTCAGAACTTAAAACCTCGCTCCTCGGTGAGGCACTCATAGAACTATCGGAGGCGAAAAACATCTATCCGTCCTTTGCAAAAATAGCCCAAGACGAAGGTTTTACAGATATCGCAAAGTCCTTTGAAATGGTGGCACGCGTAGAAGAAACTCACCATGTGATGTTAAATTATTTAGGCAACCTTTACAAAAACCACACGATGTATAAAAGGAATAAGCCCACCAAATGGAAATGCTCAAATTGTGGATTTGTTGAGATTGCAAAGGAAAGTTACAAGACCTGCCCGCTCTGTCACCTAGAACAAGGTTATGTGATAATCAACTTAGAGGACATCAACGAAAATAACGAAAAATGCTAAAAAAATAGCATTTTTTTCATTTTTTTTGATAATTTTGCGTTATTTTTTTATATTTTTGCGTAAATTTTTGTTTTTTATCATAATTTTAATGCTCCGTTTTTTCAATTAACTTTTATTATTCACCAACACTAAAACTTTTCGTAATTTGATTTTATATTACGCTATTTTAATTTTTTAATAATAAAATACTGTTTTTTTTGAAATGGTTTAATATTGCATATTTTTTAACCTCAGCACCATTTTAATCTTTTAATATTTCAAAATTGCTCATTAAAAAATCACGGCGTCGCAAAAAAAAGAACGCGGTTTCCCGCGTCCCTCCGAAGAGTTAGTTTGTTAGTCATTAAAAATTGCTTTGAAACTCTTACCAAACTTGAATTTTGGTTGTTTGCATGCTGCCACTTTAACAGGCTTTTTTGTCATAGGGTTGATTTTTGTGGTTGCTGGCTTAGAAACAAGTTCGAACGCACCAAAACCAGGAATGACAATTTTATCTCCACCTTTAAGCACGCTTACAATTGTGTCGACCATAGAATCGAAAACAATTCCTGCGTCCTTTTGTGTGCAATTTGCCTTCTCTGCAACTGCTTTAATGAAATCACCTTTATTCATAATACTCTCCTTTTTGTGATATTTAGCAATAACTGCTATCTTTATAATAGCACAAAAATTCGATAATTCCAAACAAATTTGACTATCTCGCAAAAAATTCTTCCACTTGAGCGTAATAAAACTTAATAACTTCCAAAACGCGATTGCCAAAAGAGTAGTCATAGACGATGAGTTCCACATATCCAACGATATGAGAATTTTCTATAAACCCGTATGTCCTTGAATCCGCAGACGCCCTACGGTTATCCCCGAGGCAAAAACTATATCCCTCCGGCACACAGACATATTTAAGCCCTTCCTCCGAAACGTAGTAGTCATAGCCAGAAATGTCTATATCGTACAAAAACTCGTCGTAAAACTCTAGTTCATACACATAGTTGCCGTCGGCTTGAGTGGAATTTTCGTTCCATATAACATCGTAGCCAATATCCGCTTTGGTTTCGACAATTTTTGCTTCCTCATCAGACAAAAGACTTTCCTTTTCGTCTCCACTTGAAATAATCATACTTGCCGGAATTCGATAGAGGTAAAAATTATCGCCACTTTTCGCAATTGTGACATAGTCGCCTGCCTCTGCCACCAATCTTTTTATTATATTTTCACTTCGAGGTGAAACACCCTCTATCACCACAATATCTCCCACTTCAACTCGTCCCACCTTATTGACATACACGGCGTCCATGGTGCCTCTTTCGTCGGTATCTGCAATCTGAGCATTGAGGGTCGGTTTCATAGATGCGCCATAGACGATATAGTAGTTATGAGTGGCAACAAAAACGGTGTACCAAGCAAAAAAGATGAGGAAAAATAAAAGCACAATATATAAAGTGATGTGCGTTGTTAAATACCACGCAATGGACTTTTTCTCTTCTTTCTTTTTCTCGTTATAACTATCAAAGTTATCTGTGCGATATTTCAAATTTACCCTCTTTAATTTTATAAAATTCGCAAAAAATGTCATATAATAGCCTAAAAATGCGAAAAAAATTGATTTTTTAATGATTTTTTTTATTTTTTTCTATTTTTTATTAATTTTTACTGCTTAAGCGAAAAGCGACAACCACAATAATTTTGGCGATATAGGGATAGTTCTTTTGATAGATTTATGCTTCTTAAATATCCGTCTTTTTTCTTAAAAGATTCTTCAAGATATGGAATTTTATACTTCTCCGCTAGTTCCTTCCCGACGCGGTTTATCACGGGCGTGCTTTTATGAGGACTCACTGTCAGCGTCGTTCCAAAGATGTCATATCCGCCCGCCTTTGCACGCTTTGCGGTTTCCTCCAAACGATAGTAAAAACACCTTTCGCATCGCGCACCGCCCTCTCTTTCTCCTTCTAAACCTTTGATATATTCAAGCCAACTTTCCTCCTCATAGTCACCATCAACAAATGACACACCGAAATGCGCACAAACAATCTTTTCATTCTCCTTCCGTTTTTCGTACTCCTCACGCGGAAAAATGTTGGGGTTAAAATAGAAAACGGTGACGTCGTAGTCATCTAAAAGCCTTTCAATGCAGACTGTGGAACAAGGTCCACAACAGGAGTGAAGCAAAATCTTCTTTTTCATAATGAGTTTATTATAACATATATATTCATGAAATGTAAAGTGAAAAATTGGTGCGTACACCAAATTGGCTTAAACTGCGCTTTTGCTCATTTTCGAA
>CALVNE010000017.1 GCA_944349515.1 uncultured Clostridia bacterium
GAATGGAGCAGGTGAAGGGAATCGGACCCTCGCAACCAGCTTGGAAGGCTAGTGTTCTACCACTGAACTACACCTGCACATGGCATAGTTTAACATTTTAGCGAAGAAATGTCAAGGAAAATAGCAAAAAAAGTGAAAAATGAAGGAAAGACTGCGTCTTTCAAGTGAAGGGAAGGCAAATAGCAAATGCAGGCATTTGAGTGAAGGGAAGGCACAATGCCTTCCAGTGAAGGCGAGGCGGTGCCTCGCAGTGAAGGAACGCTAGCGCGTTCAGTGAAGGCGAACCGAGGGTTCGCAGTTGCGGAAGGTTTTATTAGGGTCCTTGAAAATGCTTGTTATTTTTGGGGAAAAGGAGCGAACAAGCGAATGGTATGACTTTTGGCGATAGACAAAAGTTGAAATGAAGCGCAGTTTGTGACGCTGTCGCGACTTAAAGTGGATTTGATTATAAAAGTACGCAGGCACGCAAATTAAAAATTCAAAATGATTTATTCAAAAAAATGATTTATATAAAAAATACCTAATGATTTTGGTTAGTTAAAAAGACGCCGTTTTAATTTGTCAAAACAATTTGCAAAAATTTTTACAAAATTTTGCAGCGGCGAAAAGGCGAAAAAAAGAAAAATAAGTGTAAAAAAAGATATAATAAACAACAAAAAAAATTTGAGCGTAAAAAAAATCCGAACTAAAACAGTCCGGATTATTCTTATTTGGTGCTCCCAGAAGGATTCGAACCCTCGATAATCGATCCGAAGTCGATTGTGATATCCATTTCACCATGAGAGCAAAACTGATAATTTTTTATGGGGATTACCGAACCCCAAAATATGTGTTCCGAAGACCATTGTGATATCCACTTGCGCTTGGGTGCAGATTAAGGTATTAAGTTGTGAAAAAAGTTTGGGGGACAAACTAAGTAGTAGTTGTGGATATGACGGGCGCGTTTCATTTATTCACGCCTTGTATGATATCACTTTCGGCAGATGTTGTCAAGAAAAAAACCTAATCTTTAAAAAGGTCACAGTTCACGCGCTTTGTCGAGGTCTTGAATGCCGTCCACAATCTCGTCAGCGATGTGGTTGACTTCGGGGTCGTTTAAAAGTGTCTCAACTTTTTCTTTTTGATTTAGGTCATAGTCATTGCGCTCGGCGAGGAAGACTTCATTCGCGGAGTCAGTGAAAAGGTCGTTGGTTGTTATCGTTATATCGGCGTATTTCATGAAGGATTTTTTGCTTTTGATAAAAAATTTGTTTGCCGAGTTAACCTTTTTGTTGTGCGAGCGCTCTTTGAAGCCTCTGCCCGGCTCAATGTAGACAATTTTATCAAATCGCTTTAAAATTTTGTCTTGTTTGTCTTCAAACGTTTTTTTGGCTGAAAACAGTTCACCACCGATATTCAAATCGCTGTCTGGTGTGAAAATGCTTCCCATTCCGCCACTAAGGTCGAAAATGACAGGCTGTTTCACCTTATTAAGCACGGCGTCTAAGAAATCGAGTTCACACACAATGTGCGAAAAACAGATGTCTTTAAAGGTGTAGGGGTTAGAAAAAATCTTTTTCACTTCCATGGCGCACGCCTCGGTGGTCAGCGTTGATAGGTGGCAAATTTTTTCGTACTGCACAAGAGTGTTATACAAATTTTTAATTTCTTCTTCCACTTGTTCCTTTCTTTGTTGATACTCGGCGCCGTTGAGAGAAGATTTAAAATTAACAAGTTGGATTTTTCGCCAGTCATTAAAGTAAGGAATTTTCTCTAACTCGTACCTCGACATACAATTAGCGAAAAAGACGAGAAGGTCGAAAGATATCACCGGCAAATTCATCTTTTTGCCGACAATTTTGGATATGGTGGACTTGCCCACGCACATCGGACCTATAAAGGCAATGAGTTTCTTCTTTTTCATACAACCTCTCACTCCAAAATCTACGAATATTATATCATTCTTAGAGGAGGTTGTAAAGGTTATTTGAAAATATTTTCCGGTATTATTTTAAATTAATTTAAGTGGCATTATTAAAGAGAAAGTTCAAAAATAATAAAATATTCTTAACAAGTCCGATTTTAGTTGATTTTTTTGTGTAAGTTAGATAAAATATTAGTATATTGTTTAAAGTTTTTATAAATTTTTAAGAGGTGGATATGGCAGAAGAAAAAAAGAAGAAAAAAGGAATGTCCGGCATAATTGTGTTGCTTTTACTTGTGGTTATTGGTTATGTTGTGGGCTTTTGCATAGAGTATTTTACCGGCGAAAACGTGGAATTTGTGGACGCCCTTACCTCCACCTACGCCTTTATCGGGCTTGGCGTGGGCGTGGCAGCGGCGCTTATTTATCTTTTCATGAAGTGGAGCAAAAAGCCAGAAGATAAAACGAAGGGGAAAACGGTTGGTAAAACCGCGGAAGGCGTGGAGATGGATTTGTCTTACAACGCGAAGATGCTCGGACCGGACGATATAGCGAAGAGCGTTTACGGCTCTATCAACACCACATGGGCGCAACTGCCAACTGTTAAAAACACAGGTATTGTCTTTCAAAATTCGCTGAGAAATGGCAAATACAATATCAGCATGAAGGATGAGTATCACGCCATGGTCATCGGTGCAACCGCCTCTGGTAAATCGCATTTGATGGTTATTCCAACGATAAGAATTCTTGGTCACTCTGGCGAAAAACCTGACATGGTCATCTCCGACCCTAAGGGCGAGCTATATCAATTAACTTCGAATATCTTAAAGGAAGAAGGCTACAGAGTTTACAAATATGACCTTCGTGACCCGTTCTCTTCCTCGCGCTGGAACCCTATGCAACACGCCTACGACGTCTATCAAGAGGCGTTAAACTGCAAAAACAATGTGAAGAAATGCACAA
Source organism: uncultured Clostridia bacterium (assembly GCA_944349515.1). Taxonomy (GTDB): domain Bacteria; phylum Bacillota; class Clostridia; order Christensenellales; family UBA1242; genus Caccovivens. The sequence goes on from CALVNE010000017.1 coordinate 2,867, forward strand.
ATGGAGCCTCTCCAGAGCGTTCTGGCTTTAAGTCAATACCTGGCGAAAAGTATGGCAAGGAGTGGTATGGCTTTAACGGAATTGCCTATCCCGACCTTGAACAACTTAAAGTTGCCATTCGCAGTACCGAAGAGGTTTTAAAAGATCAAGCGTATGGCGAACTTAAAGATGTTGTGGCAACAATTTGCCCGAAAAGTAACGCACCAGACCCAACGTGGGAAGAGGGCGCAAAGGACTTTCTTTACGGCGTGACGCTTGCAATGCTTGAAGATAGCGAAAACCCAGAACTTGGCATGACGCGCGACAAGTTTAATTTCTATAACTTATACAAAATTGCCATGTATAAGGACCCAGACCCGGATAATCCGTTCGAAACGCTGAAGAAATATCTTCTTCAAGGGCGCGACGAGCGCAAGAGCGAAGTGCCACAACTTACTGCCAATGTTGTAAATACCTCACCTAACACAGCAAAATCATATTTTTCAGTGCTAAGTGGTAAAGTTTCCTTCATGCAGGACGTCGGCATTTCATATCTAACCAGCGAAAGTGATTTGGACTTTTCCACATTCACTGACAAGCCAACTGTTTTATACATCGTCATTCCTGATGATAAAGAAGAACGATATGGACTTGCGAATATCTGCATCAGCCAACTTTACAAACGCCTTGTTGATAAGACCAACACGCTTGCTTCCAAAAAACTACCACGCCACGTCTATTTCATCCTTGACGAGTTTGGTAACCTTCCACCTATTCCAAAGTTTGACAGCATGATAACCGTTTCGCGTTCCAGAAACATTCTTTACGAACTTGCCATTCAGTCTTACACCCAACTTGAAACAAAATACGGCAAGGACGCGGCAGAGACTATTAAAGCTAACTGCAACGCACAAATCTTCATCGGAACAGACGACCAGAATACGCGTGAGGACTTCTCAAAGCGCTGTGGCGAAGTGCAATTAATCTATGAAGAGACAAGCGAAAGTAAGAGTAAGGGCGAAAAGCAAGACCAGTCCTCAACCTCAAAAAGCACGCAAATTCAAAGGACAACGCGTCCGCTTATCACTGCTTACGAACTTGGGCAACTGCCATTTGGAACGGTCATTGCAAAACTATATCGAAGTCAACCTGTTAAAGTTGAGTTGACGCCAGACTTTGAAACACCATTTTTCCACCGCAACGACGCTAAACCTGAGGTGGGCATTATGAAGAGTTTGGATAGAGATAAGGTTTATTACAGCATTAAGGACCGCAACAAAAAATTGCTAAAATCAACAAATCCATTTGATTTTTAAGGTGCGACTTGCACCTTTTTTCTTTATATAAATGAAAAATTTAATATATTTAATCTCATCATAAAATCTAAGAGAAAAATGGTTGAATATTAAAAAATGGTCAATTAAAAACAATTTTCACACGAATTTTTCTTGATGCATAAATAAAGGCATGGAATATAATGACGAAAAACTGTGCGAAAACTATGAGGCAATGGCGCGCGCCTACTCAAAGTCGCTGAAAAACAAGGGCTTTGTTTTTATTAAACTTGAGGACGAGGAATTCTCGCTGTTACTAGATGAAATTATAGTGCTTTTTGGTAAAATTTTAGCCTGCCTTGAACGCCTTTCAGAGTGCATAGATTGCAGGGCTCTAACCGACCTCACCAAACAAAATTTAAGTGCCTTCAATGAAAAGTTTAAGCGATGTTTTTCGCGCCGATATAAATGCTTAACAAGCCCAAGCGAAAGTTTTTTGTCGCTCATCTCGCTTGAAAACACCTTGACACTGAAACTTATGATACTCTCAGTCAAAAGTGGCGAACTCGAGTTTTGTCACGAGATAATAACGACGCGCACTCACATCTATGCCAACAGTTTTTCGCAAGAGGGGTTTAGCATTGTTTAATTTCTTCGACCTGCCTTGTTTTTAAAGGGCGCTTTAACTATAAAAAAACATTACAACTGCGATAAATTTCGCATTGTGCGAATACATTAACTTTTTCACGTGACGCCAATAAAATTTTGCCGTCACATCTATTTTGTTTGACAAACTTTTTAACCTTAGATATAATAATCTAAGGAGCGAAAATGAAAAAGAGTTTTGGTTATCTTGCTTCATTAATAAGTGCCATTGTGACGGGTGCCACAACGCTTGTGCTTGTCGGCATTATTATCGGGCAAGCGGTTTTACTTAAAGACCCTTCCGACCCTAGGGCGCTACTTGAAATTGGACTCAATGTTACCATTTTCATAATCACGCTTTTAACTTTTATATTATCTCTTTTTTGCGTCAAATTGCAGAAAGATAAGGAGTATCTGTCAAGTTTCAAAAACCGCAAACTTGTGTATGCCACCATGGTGTTTGATTACATTCTTTCTTTTCTCTTTTTCACCTACTGCCTCATCGAGGACAACGCGCTCGTCATTGCGCTGTATGTTTTGTGCCTTATTTTAATGGCGCTTGCCGGCTCCTTCTTCTTAATAGAAACCAATCAATACTTTAAAGAGAAGAAAAAGATTTTAGAAAATAACTTTGTAGAAAATAAAGAGGAAAAGATTGAAATTAGAAAGTAAACGCAACTTTTGCATAATTGCACATATCGACCATGGGAAAAGTACCTTGGCGGACAGGCTGATTGAGATGTCTGGCACGGTATCGAAGCGTGATATGCAGTCGCAAATTCTCGACAGCATGGACTTAGAACGCGAGAAAGGCATAACCATCAAACTTGCTCCAACCAGGCTTATTTATGAATATAACGGACAGGAATATGAACTTAATTTAATCGACACGCCAGGCCATGTCGATTTTACCTATGAGGTCTCTCGCTCGCTGGCGGCTTGCGAGGGCGCGCTTTTACTTGTGGACGCCTCGCAAGGGGTGGAGGCTCAAACGCTTGCCAACACCTACCTTGCCCTAGACAACAACCTTGAAATAATACCAATTATCAACAAAATCGACCTGCCGTCCGCGCGCGTCGATGAGGTTAAAAAGGAGATTGAAGAGGTTATCGGGTTGGACGCAAAAAACTGTCCTTGTATCTCGGCGAAGGAGGGGCTGAATATTGAAGATGTCTTTAAAGCAATAATAAAACAAATCCCGGCGCCAAGTGGCGACGAAAATGGCAAGTTAAAATGCCTTATTTTTGATAGTCACTACGACAACTTTAAAGGTGCAATTTGCCTTATTCGCGTCTTTGACGGAAAGGTTAAAAAGGGCGATAAAATTTTGATGATGCAAACACAAAAGGTGTTTGAGGTGACCGAAGTTGGCATATTTGTGCCGACAACCAAGGAATGCGACATCTTAAAGGCAGGCGATGTAGGATATGTTGCGGGCTCCATCAAAACGATAAGCGATGTCAAGGTCGGTGATACGATAACAAATGCCGACAATCCAATCAGCGAACCGCTCTCTGGCTATAAAGAAGTACAACCAGTGGTCTTTTGTGGCGTTTTTCCTGTGGACGGAGCGAAGTATGGCGAACTTAAGGACGCGCTCGACAAACTCAAACTCAACGATGCGAGTTTGCAGTTTTCTCCAGAAAATTCCATGGCGCTCGGCTATGGTTTTCGCTGTGGCTTTTTGGGACTACTTCACCTTGAAATCATAACAGAAAGGTTAGAGCGCGAGTTTAATTTAGACATCATAACAACCGCGCCAAGCGTTTCCTATAACGTCTACAAAACTAATGGCGACTGCTTGGAAATTTCCAACCCTTCCAACCTTCCGCCAGCGGTGGAGATAGCAAAAATTGAGGAACCAGTGGTCAAGGTCAACATCTTCACTCCGCCAGAATATGTCGGCTCGATCATGGAACTATGTCAGGACAAGCGTGGCGAGTATAAAAATATGGTCTATCTTGATAAGCGCAGAGTGGAACTGAACTACCGCTTGCCACTTGGCGAAATTATCTACGATTTTTTTGACAGCCTAAAATCGCGAACACATGGATATGCCAGTTTCGACTACGAGTTTGACGGCTTTGAAAATGCCGACCTTGTGAGAGTGGATATCCTTTTAAACGGCGAAAAGTGCGACGCGCTTTCCATGATTGTGCATAAAGATAAAGCGTATTCGCGCGGAAGAGAACTTGCTGAGCGTCTCAAAAAAATCATACCGCGTCAACTCTTTGAGGTGCCAATTCAGGCGTGCATAGGCAACAAAATCATCGCGCGCGAGACGATTTCGGCGATGCGTAAGGATGTGCTTGCAAAGTGTTATGGCGGAGATATCACAAGAAAGCGAAAACTCCTTGAGAAACAAAAGGAAGGCAAAAAGCGTATGCGCAAAATCGGTTCAGTGGAAATTCCGTCTGAGGCGTTTATGAGCATTTTAAAGTTGGGCGATGATGAAAAGTAGTGAAAAAATGGTGGATGTTGATGCTTCCAATCTGCTGACTGATAAAAACTCTATTTCCATATATATCCACATTCCATTTTGCGAAAGAAAGTGCAGTTACTGTGCTTTCGTTTCTTTTTGTCTAGATAAAAGCGAGCGAGAAAAATATATAAACTCTTTATTAGATGAAATAGAAAACTTTTTAACAACTAAAAAGGTTAAAACAATCTATTTAGGTGGCGGCACACCGTCGATACTGACAAAAGACGAGATTTTTACGATATTTGCTAAACTTAGAGAAAAATTCGATATCGACAAAAATGCTGAAATCACAATTGAGGTCAATCCAAATTCGGTGGATGAAGAAAAGTTAAGGGCGTATAAAGCGGTCGGCATAAATAGAATTAGTGTGGGCGTGCAGTCGCTTTCAAATAAAACGCTCAAATCTATCGGCAGGCTTCACACAAAGGAAGAAGCGATAGAAAAATTAAAACTTATTGGCAAATATTTTGACAACATCTCCGCCGACTTAATCTTAGGGCTGAGTGGCGAAAAAAGCGTTGTTAAATATGCAAAAGAGTTAATTAAACTTAATGTCAAACATATCTCTTCATATATGCTCGAAATCCACGAAAACACCAAACTCTATTTGGAGGTGCAAGATAAAAAATATCGACCGCTTGACGAAAAAGGCGTAGCGAAGAGTTATGATAAACTTGTCAAATTCTTAAAAAAGCGCGGATTTAGGCAATATGAAATAAGCAATTTTGCGCTTGCTGACTATGAAAGTAAGCATAATCTAAACTATTGGAACTATGGCGAGTATGTCGGCTTTGGGGTTTCGGCTCATTCCTTTTTGTCGCATAAACGCATGGCAAACGCTGACACGCTTCAAGGATACTATAAACGCGAGCGAAAGGAAGAGAAAATCACAAAGAACATGGAAATTGAAGAGCGAATCATGCTTGGGCTTCGCTGTTATTTAGGTGTTGATATTTCCACACTTAGAAAATTAGGCTATGATATTCAAAAGAATGACAACTACCGAAAATTTTTAAAGGAAGGCGAGATTGTGGAATATGGTGAAAAATTTTATCTATTATCAAAATATTACAAATTTGCCGACTATTACATTCTCAACCTTTTGCCGTAAATTTTTTCTGTAGTAGTGACAGATAGTAAAAAAGTGTTGGTAAAATTTAATAAGAAACGTTTTCATATATAATGATACATTTTTCCTATACATCCAAAAACTTTCTTAACATAGCATTGTTAAAGATAGCAAAAATAATTATATTAAAATTATCTAAAAGTGTTGACAAATAAAGTTTAAGATGATATAATACAAAATGTAAAGCAAAATCACTTTACAAAGGTTGAAAATATGGCAAAGTTAAAACTCTATGATTTTGTTAAATATGGCAAACTTTTTGAGGAGTATTCTTCGCTTTTAAGTGAGGATAGGCAGGACGTCATGCGTTTGTATTTTGATTACAACATGACTCTCGCTGAAATCTCCAAGGAAAAAAATGTGTCGCGCCAAGCGGTCTTAGATGCCATATCGAAAGCGTGTGAAAAATTGGACTATTACGAAAATCATCTAAAAAATTGCCAAAAAAAGGAAAAAATCTTAAAAAAACTTGAAATAATAAGAGATTTGAACAAAATTTCTGAAATTAAAGCAAAAGTCGAAGAAATTATAGGAGAAATTTAATGGCATTATTTTCCAGCCTACAAGAGAAATTTAACCACATCTTTTCCAAACTGACAAAGCGCGGAAGGCTGACAGAACTTGAAGTTAAAGAGGCGATGCGTGAAGTTAGAATTGCGCTCTTAGAAGCGGACGTCAACTACATCGTTGCTAAGAATTTCGTCAATTCCGTTTCGCAAAAGGCGCTCGGCGAAGAGGTGATGAAAAGTTTGACGCCGGGACAAATGGTGATTAAAATCGTCAGAGATGAACTCACCGCTCTTATGAGTAGCACTGACCAAAAACTCAACCTTTCGTCTAATCCAACCATTATCATGATGTGTGGGCTTCAAGGTGCTGGTAAGACCACAATGTGCGGAAAACTTGGCGCATATTTAAAAAAGAGTGGCAGAAAGGTGTTACTTGTGGCGTGCGATATATATAGACCTGCCGCTATCAATCAACTTCAAGTTGTTGGCAAGCAAGCGAACTGCGAAGTGTTTGAGCGTGGTACACAAAATCCAGTAAAAACCGCAAAGCAAGCGGTGGAGCATGCAAAGAAGCAAGGTTTTGATGTTGTAATCATCGACACGGCGGGCAGACTCCACATAAACGAAGAGTTGATGAACGAACTTAAAAACATCAAAAGCGAGGTCAAACCTCAAGAGATTCTCCTTGTCGTTGACGCCATGACTGGTCAGGACGCTGTGACTATCAGCGAAAGTTTCAATAAAGACCTAGACATCAGCGGTGTTATTCTCACAAAACTTGACGGCGACACGCGTGGCGGTGCGGCGCTTTCCATTAAAGCCATCACAGGCAAACCTATTAAATTTTCTGGCGTTGGCGAAAAGATTGGTGATATTGAGCCATTCTATCCAGACAGAATTGCCTCGCGAATACTTGGCATGGGCGATGTGCTATCACTAATCGAAAAGGCGCAAGAGGCGGTCAGCGAAGAAGAGGCGAGAAAGTTGGAAGAAAAATTCCGTGAAAACTCCTTCACCTTTGAGGACTACCTCGTGCAAATGGAAAACCTCAAAAAAATGGGCAGTCTTAACGACATCGTACGAATGATACCAGGCGTAGGCAACAAACTTAAAGGTGTCAATATTGACGAAAGTCAACTTGCAGTCAACAAGGCAATCATTCAAAGTATGACTAAGGAAGAGCGCTTGAATCCAGACATCATCAAGGCATCAAGGCGTAAGCGTATTGCTGACGGCAGTGGAACAAGCATCCAGCAGGTCAACCAACTTTTAAAGCAGTTTGAGCAATCGAAAGAGATGATGAAACAACTCAAAAACAAGCGTGGACTTAGAGGATTGTTTTAATAAAAAAATCGCATAAAAATGCGAAAAAAATCAAAAAAAACGAAAAAATAGCAATTTTTACGCAAAAAATAGCTGAAAAAAAATAAAAAAATAAAAGTTATCTAATTTAATAAATAAAAAAATTATAAAAAATAATTAAAATTAGTTAAAAAGAAAAAATTATTCATTCGGTATATTCTGGCGAAAGTCAGTTTATATATAAAAAGTTTTAAAAATACAAAAAATGAATTAAAAATAGCAAAAAAATCAAAAAATAATTGAATTTTTAGTGCATTTTTTGATTTTTTAAAACTAATGAATTTTATTAAAAGGAGAAAGAAAATGGCTGTTAAAATTAGATTGACAAGACTTGGAGATAAAAAGTCACCATTCTATCGTGTTGTTGTTGCAGATTCTAAGAGCCCAAGAGACGGCAAGTTCATCGACATTCTCGGAACTTACAATCCGCTCACAAATCCAGCAGAGATTAAAATCGATAATGAGAAAGCAACAAAATGGCTCAAAAATGGTGCTCTTCCAACTGAAACTGCAAAGTCAATTTTGGTTAAGAGTGGCGTTATAAGTCAAGAAAATAAATAAGGAGAAATAAATGCAAAAGTTACTTGAACTCTTGGTTAAAACACTTGTCACAAACGAAGATAAAGTTAAGGTGACAGTGGACGAACAAGAAAAACAAATCACTTTTAATGTTGTTGTGGATGAAAGCGACATCGGTAAAGTGATAGGTAAAAATGGCAAAATGGCAAACTCCATAAGAACCATAATAAAGTCCATCGGTGCAAAAGAACATAAAAAAGTTTTCGTTAAGTTTGGAGACTAATTTGGAATTTTTGTGCGTTGGTAAAATTGTCAAACCGCAGGGTATAAAGGGGGAAGTAAAAATTCTTCCGCTAGTTGATATCCCTGCGATTTTTAATGGTAAACATAAACTATATTTAAATAAGAAAGAGGCGGAACTTTTAAAATGTACCTATCGCTTTGGCTTTGCCTATGCCACTTTCAAGGAAATTCCAGATCGGAACACCGCGGAAAAATATCGCAATGTGGAAGTCTACATAGATAAGGAAGAATTCTATAAAATCCCATCAAATTCGGTGCTTATCGAGGACTTAATCGGTGAGCAACTTTTAGATGAGAATGGCGAGTATGTTGGGCAGATTCAAGGCGTGGACAACTTCGGCTTTGATGATATCATCGTTATCAAGGATGGAGATGAGCGCATTTATCAACTTCCTTTTGTCAGTGACATCTTTAAAAATGATGGGGAAAAGTTCTATGTGATAAGAAAGGAATACGAGGGGGCTAAGACTGATTATGAAAATTGACATCTTAACCCTTTTTCCTGATATGTTTGCTCCGCTCAAAGAGAGCATAATTAAAAGAGCGGTAGACAAAAAACTTTTAGAGATAAATATTGTTGATATTCGTGAGTTTTCAAAGGATAAACATAAAAAGTGTGATGACTATCCTTTCGGCGGTGGTGCTGGTATGCTTATGCAGGTTGAGCCACTTTATTACGCCATAAAAAGTGTGGAGAGTGAAAAATCTAAACTTATCTTTCCTTCGCCACAAGGCAAAGTTTTTAATCAAAGCATGGCGAAAGAACTAAGCGAAGAAGAACATCTTGTCTTTATCTGTGGGCATTATGAGGGTGTTGATGAGAGAATTTTTGAACTTTTCAATATTGAAGAGATTTCGCTTGGCGACTTTGTGCTTACTGGCGGAGAACTGCCAAGTATGGTGATGGTGGACGCCATCTCGCGACTTGTCGATGGGGTGATAAGCCGTGAGAGTTTAGAAAATGAAAGCTTTTCAAATGGGCTACTTGAATATCCACAATACACCAGACCCTCTTCATTTATGGGTTTAGAAGTTCCAGAGGTTTTGCTCTCTGGCAATCACCAACAGGTTGACAAATGGCGCGCCGAACAAAGCCTAAAACGTACAAAAGAAAGGCGTAAAGATTTGTTAAAAAAGAAAAAATAGCAATTTTTAATAAATTTTTCACATTTTTTCTTAATTTTAATGGAATTTTTAATTATTTTTTAAACATTTTCTTTTGTTTAGAAAAATTGATATAAAAATATTTGGAGAGAGTATGAAGATAAATTGGTTTCCTGGGCATATGCATAAGGCGTTGAAGGAGATAAAGGAAGAACTTAAAAAAGTTGATGTTGTCCTTTATGTGCTTGACGCACGCATTCCGCTCTCTTCGCTCAATCCAAAACTTGATGAACTCTCTGAAAATAAACCGGTGCTTTATATACTAAACAAGATTGACCTTGCTGATGAGAAGAGGGTTGGTGCTTTGAAAGAGAATTTTAAGAGCAAAGATAAAGACTATATATTATATAATTCTAATTTCTCAAAAAACACCTTAATCTTAGGCAAGATTAAAAAGTTGGCATATAAAAAGGTGGAAAAGTTTCAGGCGAAAGGAGTTAAGCCGACTATTAGGTGTATGGTTGTGGGCGTGCCAAACAGTGGCAAAAGTTCGCTTGTGAACAATCTGTGCAAAAAGGCAAAGGCGGTCACTGGCAACAAGGCGGGCGTGACAAAGAGTGGGCAGTGGCTGAATGCTGGGGACGGCGTTGAGGTGTTCGACACTCCTGGCACGCTCTATCCAAACATTGAAAATGAAGATGTGGCGAAAAAACTTGCCTATGTTGGCAGTGTGCGTGATGAAGTTTTGGAATTTGTAAGTCTTGCAGAAGATTTGTTAAAACTTCTTAAAGAAAAATATCCACAAAATGTTGAAAAGAGATATCCGAATTGCGAAAGTGTTATGGATATTGCAAAGTTAAGAAAGTTTATGCTAGCTGGTGGTGAGGTCGATTTAGAGCGCACTTCCTATATGCTTGTGGATGATTTCAGAAAGGGCAGGCTTGGCAAGATGACGCTAGATTGATAAAGCAAAATTTTTAAATTTTAAAAATCAAAAAATATCAAAAAATAAGCAAAAAAGTTAAAAAAATGATAAAAAATGCTAAAAAAATACGATAAAATCGCAAGAAAAAGAGAGAAATATGAAAAAATTAAACAAAATCAACGGAACTATCGGCGAAATCGACGCTGTGCAATTTTTAAAAAATAAGAAATATCAAATAATTTCTACGAACTATCGTAATCGCATGGGTGAGATTGATATCATCGCAAAGGATAAGAACGCGCTGGTTTTTGTGGAGGTTAAAAGCCGAGCCACACTTTTATATGGTAGACCATGTGAGGCGGTGGACTTTAGAAAGCAACAAAAAATTAGAAAGGTGGCGGAACTTTACCTTGTGACCACTAAAAACTACTATGCCGATGTCCGCTTTGATGTTATCGAAATTTTGGGCGAAGAGATAAATCATATTGAAAATGCCTTTTGATAGTATGCACATCTTTTGATAGCACCATTCGTTTGTGGATACATATCTTTCGCGGGCAAAGAGCGAAAGATTTTTTCTTATTTATCGTGATGTTGGAGCGCAAAAGTTTGTTGTCTTTATCAATTAGAATAAAATTGATATTACACAAAAAATGGCAAAAAAGTGTGCTATTTTTAATTTTTTTTCAAAAAAAGTGTGTTTTTTGTGAATTTTTCATTAAATCTATTGAAAATGGGTTTGAGATGTGGTAGAATGTTTTTGGAAAAAATTTCAGTAAAACCAAAATATTTTCAATAATGAAAGTATCCAAATTGTTTTAAAAAAGAAGTTTATTTTGAAAAATGAAACAGTTTGAAATGCAAGTATTTGAAAGCTATTTATTGTTCCTAAAAAATAAATGCTTCAAAAAGTAAAGGTGGGGTGTTATGAAGATAAGAAATGTTGATTTTGGCGAAAGTCCGCTCTTTTTGGCTCCGATGGCAGGAGTAAGTGATGTTGGGTTTAGAGAGCAGGCAGTTAAGTTCGGTGCTGATGCCACAGTGACCGAGATGCTTTCGACGCGCGCCATGGTGCATAACCTGAAAAAGACCAATTTGATGACCATCACTTCGCCGTATGAAAACCTGACTGTCGCGCAAATTTTTGGGCATGAGAGCGAGTTTATGGTTAAGGCATTTGAGAGCGAGGTTTTAGATAAATTTCCGGCGTTTGACATCAACATGGGGTGTCCTGCGCCGAAGATACTTAAAAATGGCGACGGCGCTGCGCTTATGGATAGCATACACCTTGCCGGACATATCGTTGCGACCTGCCGAGATATGACAGATAAGCCACTGTCGGTGAAATTTAGAAAGGGCTACCACTCTGAAAACTACCTCGACTTTGCCAAGATGTGCGAGGATAGCGGTGCGGACTATGTTGTGTTCCATGCGCGCACGGTGGAGCAGGGCTATAGCGGACAGGCGGACTACGAGGCGATTGCCCGCGTCAAAGCGAATTTGCACATTCCAGTCATCGGGAATGGCGATGTTGTGGATATTGACTCTTACCATAGAATGCTAGACACCGGCGTTGACGGCGTGATGATAGGGCGTGGTGCGCTGGGCTCGCCTTGGATATTCAAAGAACTTAAAGAAGGTCATCCTGTTACGGTTGATAAATACAAGGTTGTGAAAGAGCATATTGACACGCTTAGAAAATATTACAACGAAGAGTGGTTGACTCTTTATATAAGAAAGCACCTTCTTTGGTATGCAAAAGATTTGCCATCGGCAAGCACTGTTCGTATGACACTTGCCACTTGCAAAAATATCGACGAGTGCCTTGGCATTTTGAAAGAGTGCTTTGAGAAGAATGTATAGAGAAGAGTGAAGGAACGCCGTTGGCATTCAGTGAAGGGAAGTCTGTCGACTTCCAGTGAAGGCGAGCAAATGCTCGCAGTGAAGAGAAATCTTGCGATTTCTAGTGAAGGGAAAGCGTTGCTTTCCAGTTTAGGAAATATGAAACCTCAATATCCGACACAATATATTTTTAATTAATCTAAATCTTAAAATGGTTCCAATAAAAAATACAGTTGGAATTTGGATGCCATTAATTAGGAGTTAATATGAAAGTTGAATTTTGGAAACATCAGTCTGAGATATTAATAGCATGGCTATTTTTTATAGTTTGCTCGCTTGTATTGATAATTTTGGGTATCATTTTAATGATTACGCAATCTATTGGATATTTTGGAATGTCGTTATCTGGAATAATTATATTTTTACCATCTGTGATTTATATTTTTGTTAATCCTAAAGTTCTTTCTAAAGTAGAATATTCCGAAACCGGTATAGTGTGGAAACGATTTAAAAAAATAATATTATCAATGAATTGGAGTGATATCAATTCAATAAGAAGGGTTCCAGTATCTCCGTATATGATAAATTTAGCATTTGTCTCTAATAATGATGAAATTGTTGTAGAAATGACTAAAAAGATGTGTAAAACTATTATGATATTGTGCCCTGAGCCGTTTGTAAAAACACAAATAAATGAAATCGAAGAATATAAATGTTATCATTAAATAATAAAAAATATTTGAGTTAATAAAGAACTACTTGAAATTAATCAGTAGTTTCTTATTTTTTTGTTGGTCAATATGATAAAACAAAAGGAAAGAAATATTATAATTAATAATCTTTTCTAAAAATATTTGATTTTGTTTTGAAAATCCCTCGAAAAGTTGTATTATATACTTGCGGGGGATATTTTTTATGAAAAGAACGATTAAAGACTTAAAGAACATCAAGGATAAAAGGGTGCTATTAAGGTGCGATTTTAACGTCCCTCTCGATAACTACGGCGATATTCTGGACGAAACTAGGATAACCGCCTCCATTCCAACGATAAAATATTTAAATGACCAAAATTGCAAACTTATCATCTGTTCGCACCTTGGGCGTCCAAAGGGGTACGATAAGTTTTTGTCGCTTTTTCCGGTGGCAGTTTGCCTTATGAAGTATTTTCCGGGCAAGGTTAAATTCTGCCCAAAGGTGGTCGGCGACGAGGTGAAACGGGATATCGCGAAAATGAAGGACGGAGATATTTTGGTGATAGAAAATTTGCGCTTCGACCCGCGCGAAGAGGCGAATGATTTAAGTTTTGTGAAGGAACTTGCCTCGTATGCCGACATATATGTTGACGATGCGTTCGGTGTGGCGCACAGAAAGCACGCGTCGAACTACGGCGTGGCGCTTAAACTTCCAAACGCTATCGGCTTTTTGATTGAAAAGGAACTTAAGGTCTTTGACGAGGCGTTTAAAAACCCAAAGCGTCCGTTTGTGGCGATATTTGGTGGCGCGAAGATTAAGGATAAGTTGCCACTCATTGAAAACGTCATCGGCAAGGCGGACACCATTCTTATCGGCGGTGGCATGGCTTACACCTTCCTCCTTGCAAAGGGAATAAATATAGGTAAGTCGATTGTCGATTTAAGTTTGGTTGACGAAGCGAAGAACATCTTAGCAAAAGCCAAAAAGGCGGGTACAAAGATTATTTTGCCGGTTGACCATGTGGCACTGAGAAACGGGCGCGTGGTTAAGCCTATTGTGCTGGAAACTGACATGGTGGGCTTAGACATCGGCAAGGGGACGATTAAACTTTTCTCGGCGGAAATAAAGAAAGCCGGGCAAATTGTTTGGAATGGTCCACTTGGCAAGTACGAGGATAAGGCCTTTAGAAAGGGCACTTTCAAGATTGCAAAGGCGGTGGCGAAGAGTTCGGCTTACTCCATTGTGGGTGGCGGAGATAGCGTCGGCGCGATAAACACGCTTGGCTTTGCTGGTTGTGTTGACCACCTCTCAACAGGCGGAGGCGCAAGCATGAAACTTATGGAAGGCAAAACTCTTCCTGCGATTGAGGTCATCGACACTCTTTAGGCTAAAGCCTTTACTTGTTAAAAAAGTTGCCAAAGATATTAAAAGTCACACAAGATGAAAAAATTTGGTTAAATAAAAAAGGTGAATTATGAAAAAGATTATCATTTCCAATTTAAAGATGAACACGGTGCCGAGCGACATGAAAAGTTACTCCATGCAACTCGCCACCAAAACGGCAGGAAGTAAGAACAGGATTATCGTTTGTATGCCATTCACGCACTTCCACACCGCCAAGCAATTTTTGGACGGCAGTAAAATTGAAATCGGCGCACAAAATGTTTCCGACGAGGAGGCAGGCAAGAATACCGGTGAAATTTCAGCGTCCATGCTGAAAGACTCCGGCGTGTCCTACGTCATTGTGGGGCACTCGGAGAGGCGCAGTAAGTTCAAAGAAACGGATAGGCTTATCAACAAAAAACTCAAAATGGCGCTTTCGCAAGGGCTGAAAGTCATTCTTTGCGTTGGAGAGGACAGGGTGACGCGCGAAAACAAGGGCGCGTGCCAATTTGTAAAAAAACAACTCGACGACGTGCTGAAAGGTATATATGAAAACGAACTTGAAAGCGTCATCATCGCATACGAACCTATTTGGGCAATCGGCACCGGCAAAACGGCAACTTTGAAGGATATCGAAAAAATGGTGGGCTTGATAAGAAAGGAAATCGCCTACCTATACAACGACAAAACGCAAATTTCGGTGGTGTATGGCGGCAGCATCGACATCAAGAACTATAAAAAAATCATCTCTCTGCCTTGCCTCGATGGAGCACTTGTTGGTGGAGCGAGCCTTGATGTTGACAACTTTTCCGTTATTGCAAGAGAGAATTATTGATTTAGAAGAGCGAAAATTTTGTAAAAGAAAGGAGAAATTCATATGAAAAATTTTAAATTCACTTGGAAAAATTTTGGTATGATGAGAGTAGGTTATGACCTAGCAAGTTTTTCAATCGAAATTAAAGATAGTGAAATTAATCCAACTATAACATTTACCACTGGCGAAGAACGTGGCATTACTGTTATAGATAAGACCTATAAACTTAAAAACAAAGAAATTTTAGAAAAAATATCAAAGGTAAGCATTCCAGAAACAAATGTGGCTAGTGATGGACTTGATGGCGACGCTTGGGAAGTGGAATTTGATGGTAAAGTTTTGAAGGGATATTTAGATAGGCCAAAATGGCTTGAACAAATCAAAAAGATTATTGACTTTAAAAATATCTATTCATATGTAGATAAAAAACGTAAAATTTATTTAGGCATTGATTGACTTTATTGAATTTAGATTGCAAAAGATAAAATTATGTTGTAAAATAAAAGTGGAGAACGCATGGCATTATACAGAACCTATCGCCCTAGGACCTTCGACGAGGTCATTGGGCAAGAGCACATCACAAAGACGCTGGAAAATATGATTATGAACGGGCATATCGGGCATGCCTACCTTTTCACCGGCACGCGCGGAACGGGTAAGACAAGCGTGGCGAAGATTTTTGCGCGCGCGGTTAACTGTTTAAGCCCGGTGCATGGCTCGCCGTGTGGGAAGTGCGCGAACTGCCTTAAACTTCAACAGGATAACGACATAAACATCATTGAAATGGACGCGGCGTCAAATAACAAGGTGGACGACATCCGCGAGATACGCGAAAAAGTGCGCTTTATGCCGGTGGACGTGAAGTATAAAGTCTACATCATCGACGAGGTGCATATGCTGACCGACTCCGCTTTTAACGCTCTTTTAAAGACGCTGGAAGAGCCACCAAAGCACGTCATTTTCATACTCGCCACCACCGAGGTGCATAAACTTCCGCAAACTATCCTATCGCGCTGTGTGCGCTTCGATTTTAGGTTAGTTTCAGTCAGCGCGCTTATCGAGCATTTACGAAAAATCTTTGACAAAGAGAAGGTTGAGTGTGACGAGGAGAGTTTGAAACTTATCGCAACTGCTGGCGAGGGCAGTGTGCGCGACACGTTGTCGATTGCCGACTCCATTGCGTCCTACTGCCAAGGGAAAATTACAAAAGAGGAAACCTTGCGAATACTCGGCACCACTGACTACAACCTAAACCTTGAGTTTTTCGGGTACCTAAAAGAGCGCGAGGTGGGCGGAATACTTGCGCTTATCGACCGTATGGAGAAGGACGGCAAAAATCTGGCGGTTTTTTCAAAGGACGTATCGAGGCACGCACGAAACTTGCTTGTGATTAAGACCTGCGAAAACGCCAGCAAAATTTTGAACCTACCCGATGACGTTTTCGCCCTTTTCAAACAGCAAGCGGACACATTTGACGAGAAGGACCTCATAAGATATATGCAAGTGTTCTCGGCGGCGGAAAACGAACTTCGTTACACCCTTTCGGTAAGATTACTGCTTGAAACCACTTGCCTCACCGCCATAACCGGCATGGACGCAAAAAAAAACTGAAAATTGAGCGCGAGGCAGGCACGCTTTCGCCTAAAAACGTGTGGGGAAAGGTGGTGCTATACCTAAAAGAGCACAAAAAAATCTCGCTTTACGTGGCTTGTGGGGACATAACGGACGTGAAGATTGAGGACGGAACGCTTGTCATCAAAAGTTCGGACGATTTCCTAATAAGTGTGCTTCAAGACGGCACGCGCGAACTTGAGAACGCTCTTCGCTGGCAAGGGCTGAATTTAGAGATTGAGATTGTCAAGTTTGAGAACGAAAATCAAAAGCGAGAAAAGGACATTTTGAAACTGACAAAAATGTTTGGCAATAAACTGGTGATAGACTAAAACCTTGCAGGTTTTAGAGTTAAGGAAAGGCGGAGCCTTTCAGTGAAGGCGAATCAAAGATTCGCAGTGAAGGAACGCTGACGCGTTCAGTGAAGGAAAGGCGGAGCCTTTCAGTTGTGGATAATTTTAGAAAAAGTAAAAAGCATTAAATCACACTCTCAATCTTACCACCACTGGAAAGCAACGCTTTCCCTTCACTGTGAACCAACGGTTCACCTTCACTGCCTCGTCACAAACTGCGCTTCATTTCGACTTTTGTCTTTCGCCAAAAGTCTTACCATTCGCTTGTTTGTTCCTTTTCCCAAAAAATGGCAGGCATTTTCGGGGTCCCCGTTTTGCCTCGCCTTCACTGGAAATCTTCGATTTCCCTTCACTTAAATAACACTTGCTAATTAAAAATATGAAGTGGGAATTTAGAAAAAATCAAATAAAATCAAAAAAGGAGATAATATTATGGGATATAATTTTGGAGGCTTTGGCGGTGGAAATATGCAACAACTCATGCGCCAAGCACAGAAAATGCAAGAGGACATGAAAAGAATTCGCGAGGAGATTGACGGCACCGAATACACCTCTACTGTAGGCGGTGGTATGGTGGAAATCACCATGCTGGGCAACAAAACGGTTAAGGGTGTGAAGATTAAGAAAGAAGTGGTGGACCCGGACGATGTGGAAATGCTAGAGGACCTCATTGTTTCCGCTTGCAATGATTGTTTAAGGAAGATTCAAGACGACGAGCGGGCAAAACTGCCAAATTTGGGTATGTAATATGTTTGACGAACCTATTGAACGCCTCATCGAATATTTTAGGCAACTTCCCGGCGTGGGCAAAAAGACCGCTCAGCGCTACGCTTTTTATATCATCGAAAACTCGCGCGAGAGGGCGGAGAACTTCGCAAACGCCATAATGGACGTCAAAAACAAGGTGAAACTTTGCAAGGAGTGCGGGAATTACTCCACCTCTGACATCTGCCCAATCTGCCAAAAGCGGAACAAAAAAATCATTTGCGTGGTGCAAGAGCCAAAGGACATTATATCCATGGAAAAGGTGAAAAGTTACGAGGGTGTCTACCACGTACTGTTCGGCACAATAAGCCCGCTGGAAAATCGCGGACCGAACGATATTAAAATCAAGGAACTGCTTGCGCGCATAAGTAAGGACGGCGTGAAAGAGGTTATCATGGCAACGAATCCCGACGTTGAGGGCGACGCCACGGCAATGTACATCTCAAAACTCTTAAAACCGCTCGGCGTTAAGGTGACAAGGCTGGCGCAAGGCATCGCCATGGGCAGTGACATCGAGTTCACCGACGAAGTGACCCTTGAAAAAGCCCTCGAACAGCGCCAAGAGATATAACCCGGCAATAGTGGAACCTTCCACTATTTTTTTGTTGAAATTGGGAAATTTTTTAGAAAAAGCGCATTATCAAAAAAATTTTTAAAAAATGTATGGAAATTATTTTGTAATTTCTCCCAATTTAGTTATAATAAGTTTAGGTAAAAATGAGGTGACCCATTCGGGGTTTCAATTTAAAATTGGAATTTTGTAACAAAGGGGAAAAGGTATGAGGGAGAAATTAAAGTCGGTATGCCTTATATTGTTATCCGCCCTAATAATTGCGGGGGGGGGATTTCGCTGCTCCTCAATTTAAGAAATGTTGAAGCAATTTACACTGACGATACCACAAGTTATGTGAAGGTCGGCGAATTATACGATGACGCCTCCGGCGGAATGAACCTAGCGAACGTCAACAACCTTATCAAATTTATCACCGGCAACGCCGATTTAGATACCACCAACGCCGAGGCACTACTTGACTATCTTGCCGAAAATACAACCACATCGGCGGATATCCGCGCAAACACCGTCACCGTCAACGGCATAACCAAATCTTCCGAGCAGGATGTCATTGTGACACTCGGCGGACTCGATTGGGAAGTGGTTTACCTCTCCAAGGACAACAACGATAACAACATTCTCACCCTCTGGCTTTCCTCAAGTTATCAATCGGCGTGGGAGGGGCGCGCCTCTGACGAGGGAACATTGTATGGCTTTGTTAACGGCTCTCTCTATTCCGACTGGTCTAGAGATTGGGATTCGAAGTCAACAAGCGGTTATCCTTCAAACATGTATGGCACAAGTTATATCCGTGTAGTGACATTAAATAACGGCGGAACTTATGCCACCAGCGCTGGATTGACTACAACCGCAGAACAGAGTTTAGATAGCGCTTTTGCACGTTTCACCATGGAGGAGGCGAAGGGTAGTTTAACTTCCTACTTGGTAACTCCAAGTGTAATGTCTTGGCAACTCCTTCAAAGTGCTGTTGATGAAGGCATAGAAAGATATTATCTATGTCCAAACGAATCAATAAATGACCCAACGGGAATACTAGGTGGAAAGTATTTTTCCTCTTTTAACTATCAC
Source organism: uncultured Clostridia bacterium (assembly GCA_944349515.1). Classification (GTDB taxonomy): domain Bacteria; phylum Bacillota; class Clostridia; order Christensenellales; family UBA1242; genus Caccovivens. The sequence goes on from CALVNE010000017.1 coordinate 22,201, forward strand.
TCTAAAACCGGCTATGGTGCATGGGCGAATGACTATCTTTGGCTTCCAAGTTGTACAGAGACGGGATATGATACTTCATATTTAGGCATATGGGAGACATCAACCACACAAAGGCAAAATATCTCATCCTCCGATGACCCAATAACTCCAGGCGTGGGAAGTAATAACAGTAGATATGGTGCATATGTTCGCAATTATTCCTGGCTGCGTTCGGGCTCTAGTAGTGCTGCTAACGGTGTTTATTCTCTCTATATGTCGAGCGACGGTTTTAATTTCTATCCTAATTTTTCCCACGCCGTGCGTCCAGCACTTCACTTTAACTTGAACACCGTAATTGAAAATGTTGCCGGCCCGGGAGTTTACGAGGTTACATTAGATAACAACGGCGGAACGGGTGAAGAAATCAGTTTGTTTGTATACTACGGCAACGGCATATACTCTGACGATACTTTGTCGCAGAGTATAAATTCAATTTCGGGTTTAGTTTCAAGTCTGCCAACCATGGTTGGGCATGACTTTCAAGGATATTACACCTCGGCGACCTCAACAACGGCGCTTTGCCTCATTGACGAAAACGGCAACTTTACCGACCTATTCACCAACACCTTTTTCTCTGCAAGCACTACTCTCTACGCCCGGTGGGAACCCTCAACTTACACCATAACGCTAAACGCCAACGGCGGAGGCGGTGGGCTTGGCGCGATGTATGTAAAATACGAAACGGGAATTTACTCTAATAGCACGACAACGGCGAGTTTGAGTTCGCTGTCGGATAGCAACCTTCCAACGCGGGCGGGGTTTACCTTGCTTGGGTTTTATACTGAGAACAACACCTCATCCATTTGTTTGATTTCGGTGGCGACGGACTCAACCGGCGAGCGGACGGGAACGTTCAGTGAACTTCTCACCACCACATATTTCACCGACCACGCCACGCTTTACGCGCAGTGGGAGGCGAACTACCCCGCGTATTATGACGCTGACGGCGACTATTGGTATGTCGAAAATGGTCGAATGCCTCAGTCACGCGTTAGTTCAAGTTTAAACCGCACACTAGATAGCCGGTGGGCTAGTTTATCGGACGGCGCCACCTACTCCATGGGTGCGTTCGGCGGTTTGGTCTTAACAACAAAGGTTTATCAAAATGAGGAGTATTACTATAACGAAACGCTTGACGATTACTATCTCGTCGAGCCTATCAAGTGGCGCTTGACCTCGAACGCTGGTCAAACCTCTGGCTACGGCACTGACGAGGATACCTACGCCATTATGGATACCATAGTCTACTACGGGCAGTACTCGACGGGAGCCATTAACGGCGGTGACGGCTACCAAATCACGCCGGTGTATTATCTCAAAGATAACTATATCGACAGCACCTTCCTTGTGCGCGAAACTTTAAGCATGCCAACCTTTGGTGGTAGCGGGAGTTTGAATAGCACCTCACAGACTTTCACCGACAACATTTTTGTCTCCTCGCGCGAGGATATTTTGGCGGTTGCAGACACCTACAGCGTCAAGTTTTCCGACCTTGTCACCGACCTTCTCGCCGATGCGGGCAGTGTGCCACTCTACTTTACCCGCGACCTTGGCACCAACCTCAATCATGTCTACTGCCTCACTCCGGATGGCGCGCTGTTGCAGTATCAGCCGAACAGAAACAAACTCGGCGTGCAGTTTACGATTAAAATAACAGAATATGCCTGTGTCGAAAGGTGACAAGGTCACCTTTCGAGTGAAGGGAAGGCAACAAATGCAAGCATTTGAGTGAAGGGAAGGTGTTGCCTTCCAGTGAAGGAATGCTTTCGCATTCAGTGAAGG
>CALVNE010000018.1 GCA_944349515.1 uncultured Clostridia bacterium
CATCTTGACTTTTCTTCAAAATTGCAATCGGCAAGTGTTATAAGCAGTGCTTTAAAAGAAGATAAAGAAGAAAATAGCGAGTATGAAAGCCTTGATGATGAGATTGAAGAACTTGAAAGATTGCTTAAAGAAAAGCGAAGATTAAAGAAAAAACAAGAGGCAGAAATGTAAAAATTTAGGGTAGGAAGAAAGTTCCTGCCCTTATTTTTTTATAAAACGATACAACAAAACACATTTTGAAACGATATAACACAAAACATATACTATGTGATGATAAAATTTTATTAGCATAAAATTTTATAAATTCTAACGAATTTGTGTGTTTCTCACACTCATCATATAGTATTTATGACCATCAGTCTCACTCTTGCAAGCAAGTTCGACTTCCGAAAATATAATTTGCATAAATTTTGGAAAAATTCGTAGACAATTCGCGAGTCTCGCCTGTTTTTACCACTTTTTTGATGAAAATTGCGTTATTTAGGTTTTGCCAATTTTTGCGATGAAAAATGAATTTGTTATAAAAATAATTTTTATAATTTTATAGTTAAAACAAAAAATCTAGCGACCGTCAAAATCGCTAGAATGCCCTTTAGTATTGGGTTTTAGTGGTGCGCCATGGGCGATTCGAACGCTCGACCTTCTGTTCCGTAGACAGACGCTCTATCCAGCTGAGCTAATGGCGCATATTAAGTTTTTTATTTCTTTTTTATGGGAGAAATCGAACCCAAGACCATCTCTTCCGTAGACTGACGTGATATCCATTTCACCACAAACGCGTGGGGGTGAGTGCTTGAGGTAAGGGCTGTGACAAGTTATAGGGCTGAGTGGAGGTGATTTTGTTGCTCGCGCGTGGATTGTGCCACACGTAAAATTATGCCCCCTTACCTTACTGCATCTTATTATATCATATTAATTTCTTTTTTGCAATAATTTTATGGAAATTTTAATTAATAATTGCAATTTTTGAAGGATTTTGAGAAAAATTAACATATTTTAAATTTAAAGCATATTATTAATTGACTTATTTTGCGAAGTGAGATATAATAAGAACATTAGGAGGGAGTTATGGCAACGAAAAACACTAAATCATCAAGTTCGAAGTCATCTTCAAGTTCCAGCAGTTCTTCAAAGAAAACCGTTTGGGGCTTAAATAAGATTTCGTTCTGGACGATTGTTGCGGTGACAATCATCTATGCTATTTCCATTGTTCTTTCTGCAATCGGCGGAAACGCACTTATGACTGCAACAAGAATTATGCAAGGAATCGCAACCGCAGTGATGATTGTTATTGTGGCAATTTTGGCATGGCGATATGTAAGGTCTAAGCCAACAGTTTGGAAAGTGCTTTACATCATCTGCTTATTGATTGTTGTGGCTGGTATCATTGTTCCATTGTGCACCGGCGCTTAATCAAAAACTTGCAATAAAAGGTCGCTATTGTTGCGACTTTTTTTATAAAAAAACTCTATCGGTTGATAGAGTTTTTTGAACTATGAAAGCGTGATTGTTCTGAAATGTGGATTTGCTTTCGATGTGCAAAGGCAGATTTATTTTTTGTGTGCAAAATTTATTTTGTTTTTAATAACCTGCCCCGCTTTCTCTGCCGTTAATTTAAGTTAAACGCGGCTTCGCATGAGCGCGACTTCGCTTTGTTTAATTTAGCACATTTGCGCTTTTTCAGTTAAACTATTTTAAGACTATATTCCTTTCTTATGCAACTTTTTCAAAACGAACCATGATGTCATTTAATGTTAAAACGCCGTTGTTAATGCAACTTTCTAAATTGCTGTAATTATCGTTAAGGAAATTGAAGATTGAGTAGTCACCCGATTCCTCTAAACTTGTGAAATAGAGTTCAACATCCCTTCCGTCAGCACCGGTAGAAAAGCCCACGCTTGAAGGCTTAACAACTGTATCAGAGAAGTCGACAAGAGTTTGGGTTAAGTCATATGCGAACAGTCCTTCTGCGGAAAGAACGTTTACATCAAAATCTGCCACGTCAATTGTTATTTTAGATTTGTTTGGCGCGATGACGGAGCCGCCTTGCAAGCGAATGTCGCCAACATAGGTGATGCCGTCTACTACAACGCTCTTGATTGTGTAGTCAATATCGCCGGTTGCTGTTACTGTTGCGCCACTACCCCTGTTGCCAAGCAAGTAGTTGAACAATGCTTGTGCGCTTGTGAATATTGTGGAACCAATCTTTACGCCGTTAAAGGTTTCAAGGTTAGAATACTTTACCCAATTGCTTGTTTGGAAGAGTGGGGAAAGTTTTGAGGTATAATTTTCGATATTCACATCGGTGATTGTTGCGCTTCCGCTGTTATTATTATAGGAAACATTGTAAGACATTTCGTCGTATGTTAGGCGAACAACCTTAGCTAGTGTGTTACCATCGAACAAATCAGTTACAATATCCAACGACCCGCCCGAAGTGGTGACATTGCCGTTTGAATATGAGTGTGTGTAAGTGGTAACGCCTAGCATTGTGCCGGTGGTGCCAAGTTCTGCCTCTGTAATTCTATAACCTGTCCTTCGAACCGCAGTTGGCAAACTTACGCTTGATGCGGTGTCTAGCACGGTGGTAGTGCCAATTCTGGTGTTGGTTTCGCTGTCCCAGAAGGCGATTGAATACTCTTGTGGATCGCGGTCAAAGGTAACAGTCACATAGATTGTTCCACTTGTGCCGTCTGGGTGGCGAGCAGTGATAGCTTTAATCAATTCGCTTGTTGTGCCATAATTTGAATTGTTGAATCTAAAACCACCAAAAGTCCATGAATATTGCTCGAAGGTCCAATTGCTTACAACAGCAACCGGTGCGAAAGCGCTGTAATTTTCGGCGTTTACACTGAATGTTTCGGTGCGGTTATAGGTTGGAGCGGAAATTCCGCTTGCCGAGCCGCTAACTGATACCATATAGTCGATTGGCGTTTCCACCAAGGTTACATTGATAAGGTTGACAGGGACGTCGTAACTTGGGTTTGCTATCATCTCTTCGGTCACACCGGTGAACTCAGCGCCGTTATATTGCCAAATGGCTGTGTAGCCGTTGGTGTTATAATCGGTAGAAAGAGCAACATTAATTGATGCATAATTATTCCTATTGAACTCCTCGCTTGTTGCCACTGTGCTTCCCTCTTTAATGTAGTTAATTTGGAAAGAAGGAATCTCCTCCCAAACCGCCACGATTGTTAGGCTCTCGCCCGCTTCTGGAATTGGGAAGGTTGCCGTTGTGTAAATGGCATCTTCGCCGTCGATAGCATATCCCAAAAAGTCATGAGAATTGGTGTTAGAAAGATTGGTGCCAAACGCGCTGGAAAGGTCCTCGCCATATCTAACCGTTGTGGAACCTGAGGTTGTTTCGTTTGTGTCTGGGTCGGTGACGATGTTAAAGTTGACATCGAAAGTCACCACGCTGAAAACTGCGGTGATGTTTTCATAGTCGCCGGTTTGGAAAGAGAGAATGTCGCTTTCGGAAATCTTCTTCTCTTCAAGTTCCGCTTCCGCACCCTCCTCGGCGCCGTCCACGCGCGCAAGAAGTTGAATATACTCATCATAGGTGCCATCAAACCAATAGTCGAGATTGAAACCTGCTGACTCAAACTCAACATTGGTATTTTTGGAATGCCCGTTTCTTACAGTGTAAGAGTGAGTTTCCTCGTTATACTCTATATTTGCCCTTGAAGTTAAAGTTGGGTCCTCCACGCTTGGCTCGTTGGTGTATATTTCAAAGGTGGTAACCGCGTCCATAGAGTAATATACGGCAATAACTGTGCCAGCGATAAAGAGCGGCAATGCAACTGCCAATGCACAAATAAGAAGCACTTTTGCTAATTTACTTGACATAATAACCTCCTAAGTTTGAGATTATTATACCACACATTTTGATTTATTTCAATACCCTTTTCTAAAATTTGTTAAAAACTTGTAAATTTTTTGACGATTAGCCTTCCATGAGCATTTTATCGGCAATAAGCGCGATAAGTTCGCCGTTGGTCGGTTTTTCGTTGCGGTTGTAAATCTTTAGACCGAAAATGTTGTTGATATTTTCAATCTTACCCCTGTTCCATGCCACCTCAATCGCGTGACGCATACCGCGCTCCACCTTGCTAGACGAGGTTTCAAAGCGCTCTGCAATTGTTGGATAGAGCTTTTTCGTTATCGAACTTATTATCTCCGGCTCCTCCACGGCAAGTTTGACCGCTTCGCGCAAAAATTGATAGCCCTTGATGTGTGCCGGTATGCCGATGCTTATAAAGATGTTTGATATCTTCTCGTCAAGTTGTTTGTTTTCCTGCGACGCCGGGCTTGACAAAATCTCATTTATTCGACTTTCAAGGTTCTCTGGGTTTATCGGCTTTATCATGAAATAACTTGCGCCCATCTGGAGCGCTTTCGTCACAAATCCGCTGTGCGAGAGGCTGGATATGAAGATGACCTTCGGAGTCTTTTCTTTTAGCACCTTTATCTTCTCGAACACCGCAAAGCCGTCTAGTTTCGAAAGCATGACCTCCATAATTAAGATGTCCGGTTGAAGTTTCACAACGCTGTTGACAACCTCCTCGCCGTCGCTGGACGTCCCCACAACTTCAAACCCCTCTCTTTTTGAGAAATACTCTTTAAGTGCATCACCCTCAATGTCGGCAATAAAAATTTTTTTCATATAAACTCCTTTTCGCCAAATGTGGCATTTTTAGATTTGTCCTGCAAAACAACTATAAGATATCATAATTATTGCCATATCAAAAAGAAGAAAATGCCGATTTTTTGTCGTGTTTGAAGGATAATTGTCGAATTTTGGCACAAAGCAAAAATTTTAAGGAAAATAAAAAGAAATTTCCCCTCAACTTGAAGAATTTGAAGGAAAAAATGGAAAAAGAAATTCTTTTGACAAACCCGACCGCCATCTACCTTCCTTCCACAAGCCCAGCCAATGTTTCGTTTAAAAAGGAAGCATGGTTCGAGATGTTAAAAAAACTCAGTTTGTAAATAATCATTAAACTCACAAAATTGATTTGTAATATCAAAAAATTGTCTCTTTAAAAATTTAAAAAACATATTTATATAAAAAAGAACAGCATTTATCTACTGTTCCTTCCACTCATTAAATCTTTATCGATTTATATCTTCTTTTACTGCTTCTTTTTTGTCTTTTTGTTGAGTTGGTATTTTGATTAAACCAAAACCCCTAAAATCATCCTGCGAAAAAGTATCTTTTATTTCTTCAACTGTCATCACAATTCCACATACAGGTCGTTTCCTCTCTTTATCCAACTCTCTTAAATGCCGATTGAGCGCTTCCAACTTTTTTAGTTTCTCACCTTGTTTGCCTGTTTGGTTATATCTTAATTGAGTCATTGCAAATGCTGATTGAATAGCCACTCTGCTCACCAAAACAACTTCATTTAGACTTAATTTATCAAGGTCAGCATAGGTCAAAAGCCTGCTTTTTTTGTATGCTAAATATTGTTGCTCTGTCATAATCACTCCCTACAAAAAGATTTACTCTTTCTTTCAAAATCATATTACTATATTTCAAAATTCTTGTCAAAGATTTATTTTTGACTTGATAAATTATCTTTAATTTTATGTTGTAAAAGTTTAAATTCTTCGTTTGATTTTGGAAAACTTGCCGCACTTCTATGTCCACCACCGCCAAATTTTGTGGCAATGTCCGCCAAGTCTACATTCTCGATATTTCGCAACGAAACGCTTCCCCTATCTGTCAATGGCATCATTAGATACGAGATATTGAGCGGATTGTCTTGATTTCGCAAAACTTCAGCAATATCATTTTTGTATAAATCTTCTAGTTCAACATACCCAACTTTTAAGCCGTCAACATCAACTATTTTTATCTTCTTAATATAGTTATCAATTTGACTATAAAAATCGCGGATAAAGTTGTCAACAATTTTATTTTCTTTGACTGAAAATTTAAATTCGTTCGGATTGCGCTCTAATATATTCCCAACAATTTCAATGTATCTATCTCTACCAACTGCTTGGAATAAGGTGTTTAATCGATATGCTTGCATGCCGAATTCTTTATCTTTTTTCCACTCCCAAGTGTCATAGAGTGTTGTCAGTTTTACAAACATATCTAAACTTCCTGTCCTTTTCAATTTCCCCGTTTTTGTTAAATATTCATAGAAAAGCGAAGTTCCACTCTGCTTTCCATTCTCATTTCCCACTACCAAATTGACAAAGTCAAAGTTTTCTTCCTTTCCTTTGCGTGAAATGTGATGGTCAAACACTTTTATAACTAAAGAAAGCGCTTTTGAAGATTCAATCTTCTCACAAAGAGCATAACTTGGGCAATGGTCAGTAACATAGATTTCATCATATGGGGCATCGTTTTTTAATGTACTTATCATTAACTCATCTAAATTAAAGTTATCCGCAAAAACTATTTTTGGATTTTTAAATGCAAGTTTTCCAAGTATCGCTCCACCAAAGCCATCAATGTCAATGCCATGCGTAAATATCAAAACCTTATTCATACCCACCACCCAATTTTAATAATTTCATATTAGTTAAACCACTAAATAGTTTTTTGTAAGGCATGTTTCTATTTTTTATTTTCTATCATCTTTATGAAAGCATTTAAATCTTTCTATATTGTTAATTTGTGTTTTTACATAAATATTAGGACACAGGGTCATAATAGTGTCATACATTTTTTTTGTTAATTCCACATCTATCTTATCCTTATTTGATACAAATGATAAGTAAGTAATAGGACGTGAAAATGGGGTTGTTGTAACTTCGTTAATTTCATTCCAATTAGCATACAATATATTTTTATTGAAACGTTTTAATAGTATTCCGCTTTCAGAAAATTCAATTTTAGTAAGTATTTTTTTGTTTGAAAACAAAATGGATAAAGCAAGAATTAATAATATAGTTCCACAAAACACCAATCCTCCAGCACCCAAATCTATTAAACACATTAATATTATACCAACAACAATCATTGATGTTGATATAACAATTGCTAATGGCCACAAAAGCAATGCTTCTGTTTGATGTTTCCAAAACTCGTTTCTCATTTTGCCTCCTTGACCTAAGACTTATCCCGTTATATTTTATTTGATTTAAAATGTCTTTTATCCAATCTGAAATAGCTGAAAAAGCAAATTCAGACCAAAATTATACGATTATTATAAAGTAAACTACTTAAAAAGTCAATACATACTTTCTAATATCATCAACAACTCTTCACTCGAACGCCAACGGCGTTCCTTCACTTTTCACTCTTAACTAAAAAACTACAAATAAATTCTAAATCAAATCCTATTTAAGTCGCGAAGCGTCACAAACTTCGCTCAGTTTCGTATTTCGATATAAATATCAAAACACTTATCACTTGCTTGTTTGTTCCTTTTCCCCAAAAACGACAAGCGTTTTTAGGGTTCCCATATAAATGAAATGAGTGCGATTTCGTTTGGTCACATAAAAGAAAAAACAAGCGAAAAGATTTTCAAACTTGTTTTTCTCTTAATTAAGTTGATAGTCACTTCTCTTAAAATAATTTTTGGTTTTGCGAAGTGTAGAACTATGTTCGGCGAAGCATAAACCAAAAATCACACACAGGGAAGAGGACTAGGCGGAGAAACCAACGGAGTAGCGGTTAGGAAAATTAATTTTCCGTGCCCGCGTTAAGCGTAGTTGGTGTCTGTCCTAATAATGTGGTGGAGATAATCGGATTCGAACCGATGACCCTCTGCTTGCAAGGCAGATGCTCTACCAACTGAGCCATACCCCCAAATGCTTTCTTATGATAACACATAAGAAAACTTTTGTCAACAATTTTTCAAAAAAAGTGGATAATTTCTCATTTTTTCCACTTTTTAAGATAAGTATTTGAAATATTTTTATGATTTTTTGTGTTTGGTAGAAAAATTTTATTCCATTTATCCACAACTCTATGCTTTTATTAGAATTTTGACTTATAGTCCTTTAATATATCAAGCACTTCTTTTATTTTTTCTATCGCTTCATCGCAGATTTCCTCAGTGTGGTTTGCGGTGTAACTTGTGCGCAGCAGACTTTGCCCAACAGGAGTTGCTGGCGAAATGACAGGGTTGACATAGACGCCCCTATCTAATAATAGTTTGCAGGCGACAAAGGTCTTTTCGTCCTCATAGGTATAGATAGGAATAATCGGTGTTTTGCTTTCGATAATCGCGATGCCATTTGCCTTCAGACCTTTTCGCATATAGTCGCTGATGTCCGCAAGGCGTTTGACGCGTTCTGGCTCCGCCTTCAAAATGTCAAGCGAGGCATTTGCGCACGCAACCGATGCTGGCGTTATGCTTGCCGAGAAGATGTATGGGCGCGAAGCGTGCTTAACATATTCCACAACTTCCTTTTTTGCCGCCATGTAGCCGCCAAGGCTTGCCAGCGACTTAGAGAAAGTGCCCATGTAGATATCTACCTCATCCTCTAAGCCAAAATAACTTGCAGTTCCCCTTCCGCCTTCGCCGATAACGCCGAGTCCGTGAGCGTCATCAATCATAATGCGCGCGCCATACTTTTTGGCGAGTTTCACAATCTCAGGCAGTTTGCAGATATCTCCGCTCATACTGAAAACGCCGTCAGTGACGATGAGCGCTCCCGAGGTTTCTGGCACAAACGCGAGTTTTTTCTCCAAATCTTCCATATCGCCATGGTTATAGCGAAGCATTTTGCCATAACTTAATTTTATGCCGTCATAGATGCTGGCGTGATTTTCTTTGTCACAAATGACATAGTCATTTCTGCCAACAATAGCGCTGATGATGCCCAAATTGCTTTGAAAACCTGTGGAAAAAGTGACAACTGCCTCCTTATGTAAAAATTCAGCAAGTTCATGTTCTAATTTTAAGTGCAAATCAAGCGTGCCATTCAGAAAGCGAGAGCCAGAACAACCACTGCCATATTTTTCCAGCGCTTTAACGCCCGCTTCAATCACTTTTGGATGATTTGTTAAGCCTAGATAGTTGTTTGAGCCAAGCATGATAGTTCGCTTGCCTTCCATATTTACAACTACATCTTGTCCAGAATATAGTTTATGAAAATAAGGATAAACCCCTAATTCCTTTGCTAAATCATACTTTTGCTTAGTGTAGCATTTTTCAAAAATATCCATTTCTCCTCCCTATTACGATAGGAATAGTTTAATATATAACTTTAAAAAAAGCAAACAAATTTTAAAATTAATTAAAAAGTTTTAAATGTTATCATATTAAATTCTTGTCGACATCATATTAAACACTTAAAATTATCTTGTGAATATAGATTTCCGGCATCACATCAAGTGCTTGAAAAATGGCTTTATGTTGTTAAAAATTCATCAAATTTTATATTTCACAGTACCTAATTTGACCCTATTTATGGTTTAAAAAAGAAAATTTAGGCAAAATTAATGTTTAACAAAAAAATTTTAAAAAATTAGCACTATTTAGTTGACATTGCTAGCAAAGTGAATGTATAATTGTGAATGTATTAAGACGAAAGGTTCTTTGTGCGGACAAAATTTAAATTGCGCAGTTAAATTTTGTTGACATCATCACCATCTTTGAAAACATCTTCAAAAGGTGCGCGCAAATACACTTGACGCTCACTGAAAAAGCAAATTCGGCGTTTAAGTGATGCCTAAATCGTAATAATACAATATAGGAGGTATTTTATGAAAAATGATAAATTTGATTTGTTACTTAGAGGAGATGATAACGATTTCTTCGGTTTCCCATTCTTCGACATGGGCTATGGTAGAAAACATCATGACCTTATGAGAACGGATGTTAAGGAGACGGAAAACAACTACGAACTCACTGTTGACTTGCCAGGATTTAAAAAAGAGGATGTGCATGTTGACCTAGAAGATGGCTACTTGACAATTTCTGCTAAGCGTGAACATAGCCATGACGAAAAGGATAAGAAAGGCAACTTCATTAGGCGCGAAAGAAGTTACGGCGAATTTTCAAGAAGGTTCTATGTTGGCGATGTTAACGAGAGCGATATAGACGCACATCTTGAAAATGGCATTTTGTCAATTAACTTACCAAAAGAAAAGAAACTACCAAACAAAAATCGCATCGAAATTAAGTAGATTTGATAGTAACGCTTTTAAAAATTCGTTTGAATAAAAATATTGCTTAAACTACATTTTGCCTAAAACGCAAAAATGTTAAAAACTTAAACTTCTTTGTATACAATTTAAAGCTTTTAAGCCTAAACTTCATATATACAACACTTAGACTTAAAAATATTCAACCCCCAAACCTTTTAAATACTAGGCAGTGCGCCTAGTATTTTTTTTCTCTTTGAAAACTTCTTGCACATATTTTCTCTTTTTTTAATAAATTGTAATGACGAACATCTCGTCAAAAAGGAGAAGAATATGACTTGTTTTACTAGATGTGGCAATTTCTGTTGCCCTAACACTCCTCGACCAATCTTCGTTTTTGGAGATTGCGACAACAATAACAGTGTGGTTAATCCTGTCGTTTTACCTTCGTTTGGCTTTTTTGAAAACAATCTAGGCGGAACAGTCCCTGTTAATTCCATCATTCCTGTCAACCTCACAAGTTCACAAGGTAGCAATGTGACCGCAAGCACGTCAACTGCTGGCGCTGTGACCTTGGCACCGGGTAGGTATGAAATAACCTATTTTGTCAACGGCACCATTCCAGCGTCTGGCACTATGAGCGTGGCACTTCGTGCAAACGGCGTTCAAGTTGCAGGCTCCACTTCAACAGCAAGCGGAACGGCTGGCAATCAAGCAACCCTTACAAAAACCATAGTTTTGACAGTTCTTTCGTCTACCACGCTTGAACTATATAACGCTGGCTCTGACGCCCTCACAATCTCAAACGCCAACATATTAGTTAAGGATATTTAATAGAAAATGGAAAGTTAAAAACTAATGAAAAATAAAGTTTAATATATACAAATAAAATATTAAATTTAAAAAATAAATAAAAAAGCATAAAAAATTGCAAAAAAATTAAAAAATAAATGATTTTTTGTTGTATTTTTATTGGATTTATAAATTATCTTAAAAATCTAAAATTTAAAAATTTATTCTACTTTAAATATTAGAAAATCAAATTGAAATAAATATATAAAAATAATTAATAAAAACATAAAAAATAAAGCCCTTGTTAAGGGGCTTTATTTATCTTCTTCGCTCTTTTTGTCTAGTTGTTCGCGGTCAAGAGCTGTGGAAATTTTGGTGTCAAGAAGAGCATTTCCTCGCACTATCTTATTATGTCCATATTTTTGGCGAATGGTGTGCATAATCTCATCCATGTTATCTTGCTTTTCTTCAAAAAAAGATAGCTGTGAGTTCTCTTCAAAGCCACTCACGGTTATTCCTAATAGCCTGACTCGTTTAAGACTAAAAAAACTCTCTTTGAAAAGTTTAAGCGCATACTTTGAGAAAACTTCGCTACTTCGACATGGCGGCATTTGACACTGGCGTTGATAAAACTTCAAATCAGCATCGCGAACAACAATGGACAGCGTGCGTGCCTGTTTTAAGTTGTGTTTAATCATTCTTTCTGCCACACTTTCGGCAATGGTGTTGAAGGCAAGTGCGATATCTTTTAAATCAGTTAGGTCCTTATAGAAAGTGGCGCTGTTGCCCACGCTTTTAGGCTGTTCGTACTCACCATTGACCTCCTCATCGTCCAACCCATTTGCCTTTTTATAGAGGTCATCGCCCACCTTGCCAAATTCCTTCACGAGAAAGTTTCTGTCCATATGCGCAAGGTCGCCAATTGTGGCAACGCCGAACCGCTCTAACTTTTCTCTACTCTTTCTGCCAACACCAAACATGTCGCCAACAGGGAGTGGCCATACAATATCCTTAAAATTTTCTTCCGTGATGACAGTTGTCGCATCTGGTTTTTTGTAGTCACTGCCGATTTTAGCGAAAGTCTTGTTGTAACTTACTCCAACTGAGATAGTTAGTCCTATCTCTTTCTTCACACGCTCACGAATTTCATTTGCAATCTCCACTGGCGTGCCGAAGATTTTGCTGTGTGTGACATCCAAAAAGCATTCGTCAATTGAAAAAACTTCCACTTTATCAGTGTAACTTTCATAGATACGCCTAACAAGTCTCGAATATTTGTTATATAAAGAAAAGTGAGGTGGACATATTACGAGGTTTTTGCATAGTTTTTTCGCCTCGTGAGTGGTCACCCCACATCTAACACCAAACTTTTTCGCCTCGTAGTTAGACGCCACAACAACGCCATGCCTATCCTCCTCGCGACCGCCTACCGCCACCGGCAAGCCCCTTAAAGGAGGATTTTGAAGCACCTCACAGCTGGCATAAAAATTGTTTAAATCACAGTGTAGTATTGCTCTCACTTTTTCTTTCTTTTACTTTTTTTATCTTCTACTTTATTTTCAATTTTTTCTTCAACAACTTTTTCATTTGTCGCTTCTTGCACGCTTGCCACTTTAACAATGTTTTCTTCTTGCGTTTCACTTTCAGCACTTGATAAGGTCAAGGCGTTTTCGTCAGTTATAATTTCTTGCTTTTTAACTTTTTTCTTTTTTTTATCTTTCTTATTCTTCTTTTCGTGTTTTGTTAATCCATTTCGAATAAGTTTAAACACATCGTTCTCTTTCTTTTCCGCCCTAACCTTTTCAACACGCTCTGGCAATTTTTTGCCGATAACAGGAACTTTCACGCTGTCTTTACGCTCTCTAACTTCAAGTTGGTTGTAAGGCACGGAAACTTTGTTGCGCTTAAACTCGTTATATACCCATTCCATAACATAGTAATAGACATCCCAATAATCTTCATTGTCACACCAACAATTTGCCGAAAAGTCAAGGCTTGACGCGTTCATCGTTTTTAGCCTACAAAATGGAGCGGGGTCAAGATATACTCTGCCGTCACTCTTCATAACATCGGTGACAATCTTTTTAACAAGTTCAACGTCACTCTCATAAGCAACTGAGAATGTGAAATCTACCCTTCGTTTCGCGTTCGCGCCAAGATTTGTCACGCTGGAATTGACGATTGTGGAATTAGGCAAAGTTATCTTTTTGTTGTCAGAGGTGAGTAGCGTTGTGAAAAGGAAGTTGATGTCCGTGATATTTCCCTCGACACCATCGACAATTATGTAGTCGCCTTTTTTAAACATGTGGTTTGACACGATGACAATGCCGTTTGCAAGGTTTGCCATATTGCTTTCAAGAGCCATACCAACAGCAAGAATAAGCGCGCTGATTGCCGTGAGTATGCCAGAAATTTGAATGCCAATTTGGCTTAACAATAGTAAAATCAAAACAAGCCACAAGCAAAACTTGACCGCCGTGCAGATGAACTGCTGAGCAATGCGCTCCATACGTGTTTTGCCTAAAACTTTTCTTAAAACAGTCATTATGATTTTGATAATAATTATGCCGAGTATTAAAATTACAAAAAAGAAGACAATGTTCCAAACATTTGTTTGAAAATATGTAACAATATCATTCCATATTCCTGCCCAGTCCATTTTTTCCTCCTAAGTATAGAGAAAATATACACCTTTTTTAACTTTCTGTCAATTAAATTTAAAACTTTTAAAAATTAATACAAATAACCCTTGAAATATTTTGTAATATGCGATATAATAATTTAACAAAAGAGAGGTGGAGTATGTGGTTTTTTAAAAAGAAAAACAAAAAAGCGGAAGAAAAAGAAGTAAAAGAAAAGAATATAGAAGTGACTGTCAAGGTCAAAGAAGAGCCGGAAGTAAAAGAAGAAGCAAAAAAAGAAACAAAAGCAAAGAACTCTAACGCTAAGTCTAACAAAAATGAAGAAAAATCTGTGAAGAAAGTTGCCACAAAAAAGGAAGAAAAAACTGACACAGAAGAAAGCGCTGAAAAAGAAGAAGATAAGAAAGGCTCCTATCGCGTTATTTACAGCAAAGAGAACAAAATTTGGCTTATTAAACGCGATGGAGCCAAGCGCACAATTGCTTCGTATAAGACCAAAGAGCAAGCGCTGAATCGCGTGTCCGAACTCAGCAAAAACCAAAACGCCAAGGTTATTGTACATAAAAAAGACGGCAAATTCCAAAAACAAACTAAAAAAATTTAAAGATAGCAATTGCTCGTGCCCTTTGAAACTAGCAAAAAAAACAGTACTTAGCCGTACTGTTTTATTTGCCTTATTTCTTTGAGCGAGCCATGAATGCACACACAAGTGAGATAAGCGCGAATACCGGCATCAAAATTATCGACCAGTACACCGGAGTCATGCTTGTGTAGTCGCCAATGGAAATTGACGAGTCGTTGCACATTGTTATTACGGAAATCATGTAAAGTATGGAACTAACAACAAGCGCAATGGCTGACACGATGAACAAAAGGTTGATGAACTTTGCTACGCTTTTGCTTTTGATAAGTTTTGCGTCAACAAGCATTTTGAAAATGGCAAACAAAACCGTCAAGCAAGCAAAAATCATCGTGATGATAAGCATCGCCTTCATGAAATCGCTACCCGCATCGTAGTAGTCAAAACCAGATGCTGTTTCTGTTGTTATCACTGCGTCAAAACTTACATTAGGCACAGCAAAGAAAACAATCACAAGCCCAGCAAAAACAATTGATGCAAGTGTTAAGATGACATTTTTTGTGCTTTCCTTCATTTTCTCCTCCTTTTGATAATAACATTATCGCATGTTTAAAGAAATTTGTCAAAAGAATTTCTAAATTTTTTAAAAAAGTGAAAAGTATAAAAGTAAAAAGTGAAGAATTGTGGATGTTTTTGTGATAATTTTTTAATTAAAACAGAAAAATTAACTTTGAACAATCTTTTCTAAATTCCAACCGCTGTTCTTCACTGAAAAGACGCAGTCTTTCCCTCACTTTTCACTTACTCTAAAACTACCGCAACTGGAAGTCGCAAGACTTCCCTTCACTGAAAACCGCAGGTTTCCCTTCACTGCGAGCCACCGCCTCGCCTTCACTGAACGCTTTAGCGTTCCTTCGCTGGAAAGACGCAGTCTTTCCCTCACTTTTCACTTACTCTAAAACTGCCACAACTGGAAATCTTTGATTTCCCTTCACTGAAAACCGCAGGTTTTCCTTCACTGCGAGGCACCGCCTCGCCTTCACTGAACGCTTTAGCGTCCTTCACTGGAAAGACGCAGTCTTTCCCTAAAAGCACACTATCACTCCCTTTTCAAGCGCATAGTAACTTGTCAGCGCGCGCATTGGAATGATTTTTATGTTGAAGTTTTCGCACTGTTTTTCTATCTGCGTCTTTAGTTCCTCCGCCTCTTCCATGGCGTAGCAGTGGCTTATTATTATCTTCCTCTCTTTATCGCCCTTTAAAACTTCCTTAATCATCTCGGCGAGTCTACTAAAAAGGTGTTTACTGCCGATAATCTTCTTCACAATTTTAATTTCGCCGTCTACCGCTTTGCAAATTGGCTTTAAAGAAATGGTGCTGGCGATAATCCCGGCAATTCTGCTCATTCTGCCGTTATTGACAAGGTTATCAAAGCGCTGTAACACAAAGAAAAGGGTGCACTCGTCGCGATACTTTTCAATTTCAGAGACAATCTCGTCATAAGGTAGCCCTTTTTTAATAAGTTCCACAAGTTTGTCGACGATAAGAATTTCGGTGCCGGACACTGCCTTGGAGTCGATGACATGAACATTGTCGCTCTTTTCATAGCCATTTTTTGCCACAAGTGCCGAGTTGTAGCACCCAGAAAGTTTGCTTGTTATTGTCACAACAAAGGTATAGTCCGCCTTGTCAAACTCCGCTTTGAATGCCTCTGGCGAAGGACACGCGCTACCACTTTTAATTTTTGGTGTTTTTAAGTTTTTAAGCATTTCTTCGATTTTAACATCACCCTCGTCGACGTACTCATTTTCGCCGACATTTATAGTGAGCGGAACGATTTTTAAGTCCACTCCCGTTCCGTCTAAATAATTTTTATCTAAGTCTGAACAACTGTCCACAATAATTTGATATTTCATTTTCTCTCCTTTTTTGGCGCAAATCGCCCTAATTTATTTCTTTTTCCGCGCCTATACCATCCAAATCTAACACAACAACTTCGATTTCGGCGTCGTATAATCGCGCCATTTGTCTCCACTTTTCTTTTAACGTCATTCGCTCCAAAAAGAAGGAATTCACCGCCTCCCAAATAAACACCCAAGAGGCAATTTCCAAAATTATTGAAAGCACAACATTGTGAAAGAACATCTCTTCAAGCACAAAAATGCCCAAAAACAAAATTCCTAAAATCAGCACAACAAGCGAGAATATGGCGGTCTGTTTCAGTTTTCGCTCATAAGACTCAAACTCCCCCTTAAACTTATTCTTAATTGCCGAAAAAAGTTCGTGCTCTTCAAGCGAAAAATCGGAAAAAATTTTTATACGCAATTTGCTTCGTTTATGCAAAGACTCCGCTTTTTCCACCAAAAAATCACTGAGGGCGGGATTCAGCACTTCATTTCTATCATAATTATAGCCAGAATAAATCTCTTCTTCATGCTTAACTTTGACGTTAATTGTTTCAATATCGTTAAAAGAGTTATCCCTACTTTTAAGTTCTTTTTTTAAATTTTTTACGCTTTCCATGTGGAAACCTCGTTATATTATATCAAATATTAAAAATAAATAAAACTAATTTCGCCACTTTTCTTTACTTTTTTTGTCTATGCCCTTATAATGAAGTTGAAAAGATAAAAAATCTTTGTTTTTTCTACATATTTGAAAAGGAAAAATAGTAAATTAGTTTGAGGTTTGTATGTTCACTTTTACCGACTGGCTTTTTGAAAATAAAGAGGCGCTGGGCGAGGGCCCCGGGCTTTGGTGTTCGCTTCACATTGTGCTTATTGTGATTATGCTGGCGTGGCTTACTGTTTCCTTCTTTTTGTTTAGAAAATACAAAAATTTCGCCATGAAGTTCACCTTTGTGCTGGCGATAATCATGCCGTCGATAAGATTGCTGAGAATGATTGTGCAACTTATCTCCGGCGACTTCTCCTTTGTGGAAGTGTTACCGTGGCACCTATGCCATTTGATGAGTTTTGTCTTTCCCATTTTTTACCTCACGAGAACAAAGAAATTCTTTTTGCCTGTGCTCGTCGCCTCCTTCTTTGGCGGAGTTATCACCTTCATTTTCGGCGATTACTACTCCTTCGCCACCCTTTCCTTTTACCAAGTGGAAAGCATTATTTTGCACTTTGCCCTCTCCACAGCAGTCATTGCGTGCATCTCGGACGGCTACTTCAAGGTGCGCGTCAAGGACTTTTGGCAGGCGTATGTTGGTATGTTTATCATCGCCCTTTGGTCGAGCCTTGGCAATGCGCTTGTGGAGGGCGCCAACTTTTTATACCTCAAAGAAAATGGTTTGCCGTTCACTCTGTTTGGACTGCACTTCTATTTCACCTATTTTATCCTAGTGATTGTCTGCTCGGTGGTGGCAATCACGCCGTTCGCGATAAGTGAATATGTGAAAAAGAAAAAACGGACAAGTTTTGACATCATCATGGACGTCGTCCGCGACAAAAATTTTGCGTGAAAATGCTTAGGCTTTCCTAAGCATTTTTTGTTACAGAAAACCACGGGATAGTCCCGTGGTTTTCTGTAACAATAAAAAGGACAGTGTATAACATTGTCCTTTTGTTATTTATACTGTTTAACCTTACTCGTTTGCCGTTATCACAATGTCAGCGCCGGTATTTAGCACATTTTTAATCACCACTTCGCCGTATTTCGCGTTTTTGAGGCGGAGTTTTTCTATCTCTTTCATAACATCGAAAATCATCGATTTTGGCACCGGCTGGCTTGTTTTGCACGCACGCACTCCTCTTTCCGTTTTAACCGAACTTGTAACAATGCGCTTTGGGCAAGTGACCTCCTCTTTGGCGAAAATTACGCCTCGCCCGCAGTTGTTGCCGGTGACGGATATGTTGTCGCCGTCGATTGTCACTTCAAGGTGACAGCCCAGCGGACACATTATGCACGTTAACTCTCTTTTCTCCATCACTCCACCTCCAAAACAATCTCTCCGTGAGCGTCTTTTTTATTAATTGTTATAGTCATCATTTCGCCGGGCACGCCCGCAAGCACAAACTTTTTGCATAGTTCCTTGCCAGCGCTTGTGACTTTTATCCACTTTTTGACCACCTTCTTTTTGAGGCGGAATTTAAGTTCCACCTCGCCCTCGCCTTCAAAGAGGGTGTAAGGAAGAACATAGGAAAAGTCAGAAGAATGCGTAACCTTGATAATCTCGCCTTTTTTAAGTTTGTTTTGCGCGTAAAGTGAGGCGAAAAGCCCAACTTGTTTGCCTTCCAACGCCACATTATCAACAAGGTCATGCACGTGCAGAACATTGCCGCATGAAAAGAGCCAAGGCTTGCTTGTTTGATAGTACTCATTGACAAAAAGGCCGTTTGTGCGCGGGTTGGTTTCGGCGTTTGGAAGAAGTTGTAGGTCTGGCACTAAGCCCACCGACAGAATGACGGTGTCGCACTTCATAAATTTTCTGGTTTCCTCTAACTTTCTATAGCTTTCGCCCACTTGACCATAGTAGACGCCCTCCACTCGGTCCTTGCCGACCACCTCGAATATGGTTGTGTTGTAGTACAGCGGAATGTTGAAATCGTCAAGGCACTGCATGATGTTTCGTCTCAACCCGCTTGTGGTGGAGTTGATTTCAAACACCGCGTGCACGCGCGCCCCTTCCAACGTCAGCCTGCGCGCCATGATAAGCCCAATATCACCGCTTCCCAAAATGACCACATCCTTGCCGACCATTTTGCCGTCGATATTCACCATTTTTTGCGCGGCGCCCGCTGTTATCACACCCATAGGACGCGTGCCGTTAAGCGAAATATTTCCCGCAGTCCTCTCTCTACAGCCCATGGCAAGAATGCACGCTTTAAAGCGTATCTCTTCCATTCCGCCCTTGCCTTGCACGTGCGCTACATTTTCATCTAATTCGGTGACCATGGTGCGCGTTAAAACGGTGATATTTTTATCCTTTTCCACCATTTTCCGGAAACGATAGGCAAACTCTGGACCCGTCAACTCCTCCTTGAAATAGTGAAGCCCAAACCCGTTGTGTATACACTGGTTAAGTATTCCGCCAAGCACCTCGTCGCGCTCGACAATCGTCACCTTGCTACCATTTTCTGAGGCGGAGAGCGCCGAACTCATACCCGCCGGACCTCCTCCGATAACTAAAATGTCAGTTACCACTTTTCCACCTCCCTTATGTCGCCAAGCGCCACCTCGCTTCCGCGATTTTCTTTTAGTACTTCTTCATATTTAATTTTGCGCGCTTTGGCTATCATTTTCACCACTTTTGTGAAACAAAATCCGCCTTGACATATACCCATTCCGGCGTTTGTGCGCCTTTTAATGCCGTCCACCGAATGGACTTTGAGAGGTCTGTTTAGTGCGCTTAAAATGTCGCCCTTGGTAATCTTCTCACACTTGCAAACTATCTCACCGAAGCTTTTGTCCTTACGGAGCAACTCGCGCTGTTTGGTGATCGGTAAATTTTTGAAGAGAGTGTGTTTTGGAAGCGCCTTTAAATTTTTCTTTTCCTCATTTTTATATCCCAAAAGTTTCACCACATATTCGGCAATTGCCGGCGCGCTGGATAAGCCCGGCGAACATATGCCCGCAAGGTTGATAACGCCATTTTGGCGCTTGCTTCTTTCAATGATAAAATCCTCGCCACTTATCACGCGCACGCCCGAGAACTGGCGTATGGCGTTTTTAAAGTTGATATTTTTAAGAATATTCTTCGCCTTTACCTTGATGTCGTTTAGACCCGCGTCGGTGGTTATCGTCCTCTCGTCGCTGTCCTCGCTGGTTGGCCCCACTAGGAAATTGCCG
Source organism: uncultured Clostridia bacterium (assembly GCA_944349515.1). Taxonomy (GTDB): domain Bacteria; phylum Bacillota; class Clostridia; order Christensenellales; family UBA1242; genus Caccovivens. The sequence continues at coordinate 19,868 of CALVNE010000018.1, forward strand.
TCCACCGTCGGCGTTACCAAAACGCCTTTGCCCATTTTGGTTGGTAGTGGAAAGAGCGTGCAACTTGTTTTAAGATGAGCGTTTTTGTCGAACACAAAATACTCGCCCCGCCTAAAGGTGAGCGGATAACTTTCACTCTTTAAAATCTTCGCGATATCGTTGTATCCCGCGCCGGCGCTGTTGATGATATTTTTGGCGTAAAATTCCCCTTTCAAGGTGGTGATTTTGAAAACTTCGCCCTCGCGTTCTACCCTTTTTATGTCCTCTTCCAAAAAGACCTTTCCGCCATTTAAGATTCCCTCGTCCGCTAGCGCAATGGTGAGAAGGTACGGGCTGGTTATCCCGGCAGATTTAGCATATAGCGCCACCGTGATGCCGTCTGCAATGTCCGGCGCCAACGAGAGGATTTGCTCGCGGTTAAGTATAAAAAGGTTTTTTACGCCATTTTCTTTACCGCGCGCATAAAGCCTTTCTATCATCGCCCTATCGTCGCCCACAACAAGGGCGCCCGTGCGCTTAAATGGAACGCCTAAACGCCGGCATAGCGCCGGGAAAAGCGCGTTCCCCTTAACATTCATCTTTGCTTTTAAGGTGTTCGGTGCGGGGTCGTAGCCGGCGTGCACCAAAGCGCTGTTTGCCTTGCTTTGACCAGTGGCAACATCGCTTGCTTTGTCTAGGAGTGCCACCTTTTTCCCTATCCGTACAAGTTTATTAAAAATCGCCGTGCCGACAACTCCTCCGCCGACAACGATTACATCAAAAATCATCTGTCCTCCTTTCGTATATTTTAAAAGTTTTAAAAATGTTTGTCAAATAAAAAGAAAAAGTGATAAATTGTTTCGCATTTTTTTTGAATTATGCTAAAATCTAACTAAGAGGAAGGTATGAGAAGATTTATTTTGGGCCTTGACGAAGGCACCACCAATTTAAGAAGCGTGCTTTACGATGTGGACGCGCAAAAGATTGTGGATATCGAATCGCGCTCCTTTAAGCAATACTACCCCGAAAGCGGATATGTGGAACAGAACGCCACCGAAATTTTGAACGGTATTGTTTCCACGTCGAAGTCGGTTTTGACCCGCCATAAGGTCAAGGAGGGTGAACTTTTGGGCGTGGGGATAACCAACCAGCGCGAAACGGTGGTGGCGTGGGAGAGAAAGACCGGTAAGCCGATTTGCAACGCCATTGTGTGGCAGTGTCGGCGAACGACCAAATACATCAAATCGCTTCCTAGCGTTATTAAAAGGAAGATTAAAGAAAAAACCGGGCTTATCCCCGACCCGTACTTCTCCGCCTCGAAGATAAAGTGGATAATCGACAATGTGAAAGGCGCGAAAAAACTTTTAAAGGAAGATAACCTTTGCTTTGGCACCATAGACTGTTACCTTGCCACCATGCTAACCGGAAATTTCGTCACCGATATCACCAACGCCTCGCGAACCATGCTACTAAATCTTCAAACGCTAGACTATGACGAAGAACTGCTCGCTTTTTTCAAAATTCCGCGTTCCGCGCTTCCTAAGATTATGCCGTGCGATGCAAAGTTTGGAAATATCAAAAAATTTTTAAACGCTCCTCTTTGCGCCATGATTGGCGACCAGCAGTCCAGTATGATTGGGCAAGGCGCTATAAAATACGGCGCCACCAAAGTCACCTACGGCACCGGCGGTTTCATTTTGACAAATATCGGCAAAAACTTAGAGAGGGCGCCGGAAAAACTTTTGCTGACGGTGGCGTCCACCATAAACGGCGAAACGCAATATGCTATTGAGGGCAGTATTTACAGCGCTTGTAGCGGACTTAACTTTTTAAAGCACAACCTATCGCTTTTTGACAATGTTAAAAAGACCAGCGATATGGCAAATTCACTTCCAAGCAATGAGGGCGTCTACTTTGTGCCGGCATTCACCGGACTTGGCGCGCCATATTGGAACAACGATGCGCGCGCGGAGATTTCCGGCATAACCTTCGCCACAAAGAAGGAACACATCGTGCGCGCCATGCTGGAAAGTATGGCATATAACACGAAAGCGGTGTTCGACGAAATGCGAAAGGAAAAACAGCGCTTTTCGCAGGTGTCGGTGGACGGCGGAGGAAGCAATAACGACTTTTTGTTGCAGTTTTTGGCGGATATGCTGAACCACGATGTGATACGAAGCAAAAACAGCGAGTCGACGGTTATGGGCGCGATATATGTTGCCATGCTGTCGCTGAAACTTATCGACAAAGAGGGTATTTTGAGGCTGACAAGCGGACAAGAGGTGTTCTGCCCTAAGATGGCAGACGCCGAACGAGAGAAATATTATGACGGCTGGCAAAAAGCCGTTAAAAAAGTTTAAGGAGGTAAAAAAATGGCAGAAGAAGAAAAGAACGAAAAGACTAAAAGAGGGACAAAGGCAGAGAACGCCGGCGAAATGAAAAAAGAAAAGGTTGTAAACGAACAAGTGGGCGAAGAGGCAAAAGTTACAAGCGAACCTAGCAAAGAAAGCACTCCTTCAAAAGGCGTCAAAAAGGTGAAGAACGCCAAGGAAAGTGGCACAGTAGAAAAAAAAGAAAACAAGAAAACACCCGCAATAGCAAAGGAAGCAGATAAAGGTAGGTCAAAAGGCGCATCAGCGTCTAAGAAAACAACAAAAGAAGAAGTCGCCCAGCCAGCACAAAAAAAGGAAAATGCCTCAGTAGCAACGCAGAAGAAATCACAAAAAAAAGAAAACTACGATATTTTGGAAGTTGAGGGCTATCATCATCTCAAACTTTACACCTATGTTTATGATAACGTTAAAAATGCCAAGGCGATTGTTTTAATCGTTCACGGCATGATGGAACACGCCGGACGCTACAAAGATTTCGCCAAGTTTTTGAATGACAACGGCTACATTGTCATCGCCAACGACCTTCGCGGACATGGGCACAGCGCCGTTGATAAAAAGTTTGGCTACGGCGAAAGGGATATCTTTGCCGAAAGCGTGCAAGATGAACTTATCATACTCGAAAAGATTAAGGACGCCTACGAACTTCCCGTCTACCTCTTTGGGCACTCCTATGGCTCGATGCTCAGCCAAGCGATAATTCAAAACACGAGTATCGTGGAAAAGTGCGTGCTATGCGGAACGGCGAACGGCTCAAGCGGAATTATGAAAAGCGGAAGTGGGCTGGCAAAATTTTTAAACTTCTTTAAGAACGAGAACTCCGGCGGAGGCTTCATAGAAAAGATGTGCATAAAAAATTACGGCAAAAAGTTCGATAATCACAATTGGCTGACCCGCGACAACGCCGTGTTTGAAGAGTATTGCCGAGACGAATTTTGTGGTGGCACCTTCCCGTTCAGCTTCTATAAAAGTATGCTGACAAATATGAGCAAGATGAACAGTGGCGTCAACAGAATTGGCAGAAAGAAAATCTTTTTGATTGCCGGCGCGCTGGACCCAGTGGGCTCTAAGGGCAAGCAGATAAAGTCGTTAAACAACTTCTA